>JBJTMW010000118.1:0-3827 GCA_046070715.1 Aquirufa sp.
GACTCTTCTGCCGATTGTAATTCGGGCATTTTGGTGAAAACAAATAGCAAGGCGACTAAGGCAACCACGCCCCCAATAATTAAATAAGGCATTTGCACGGACGCCGCTTGGCTTACTCGAATCGCTTCAGCTTCTGCGGCAGGAAGCGCTTGTATCATTTCACGCGTGTATTCTTTGTCTGAAAAGATGAATAAACCGCCTATGATGGGTCCTAGTATAATACTCATTCCATTAAAGGATTGAGCTAAGTTCAATCGAAAATCTCCTTTTTTAGGATCTCCTAATACTGTCACATACAAGTTTGCAGCTGTCTCTAAAAAGGCAATTCCAGAAGCCATTAAGAACAAGGCGGCTAAGAAAAATCCGTAAATACGCACTTCAGCTGCAGGGTAAAATAAGAATGATCCTGCTGCATATAGCACTAATCCCATCAGAATTCCTGCCTTATAGCCCATTTTTTTCATCACATATCCGGCAGGTAGCGCCATCGCGAAATAGCCAAAATAAAAGGCCGTCTCCACGATATTAGCTTGCCAGCGCTGTAAATCAAGGGCGGTTTGGAATTGTTTAACTAAGGAGCCATTTAAACTGTTAGCTAGTCCCCATAAAAAGAATAAGCTAGTGACTAAGATGAGTGGAATCGTATACGAAGTAGATTTCGAATTCTTTAATATAGGTTGATCGTCGTTTAGAGGTAATGCCATGTGGATTTATTTTATATAAAAGCTAAAACACTGCTTAATTTACCTCCTTTTATTTAATTTTATTGCAAACCAAATTAGCATAATGAAAAATATCATTGCCTTCATCCTATTACTTTTTAGTGTTAGCCTTTCTGCACAGATAAAATCGCCAGACGAGTTTTTGGGTTATCCCATAGGCACAAAATTTACCTACCACCATCAAATCGTGGCTTATGCTCATTATTTAGCCTCTCAAAGCAATGGTTTAGCGCAATGGCAAGTATATGGCCAAACGAGTGAAGGTCGTGAACAAGGCCAAATGATTATCGCGAATCTTCCTGCCGGAGTAACACTAGAGCAAGTGCAGCAAAATCACCAAAAGCGTATCCAAGGTGAAAAAGCAGATCCTTCTCTTCCGGTTATTATCAATTTATCTTTTAATGTACACGGCAATGAAGCGGCAGGAAGTGAAGCAGCCTTGAACACCTTATATGCTTTGATTTCCAAACCGAATAAATCCATTCCTTATGTTATTTTGATTGATCCTTGTATCAATCCAGATGGCCGCGATGCTTATGTGACGCAATACAATCGCCGAAATTACATTGCAGGCGGAAATCCAGATCCAAACGATCAGGAGCATTATGAAGGAATTACATCAGGTCGTTATAACCATTTCTCCTTTGACTTAAACCGCGATTGGGTTTGGCAGACACAGAAAGAGACGCAACAGCGCTTGGAGTTCTACCGTTCTTGGATGCCCATGATGCATGCGGATTTTCACGAGCAAAGTTTCCAACACTCCTATTATTTTCCACCAGCAGCGAAGCCTTATTTGAATTTCATTGCACAGTCGACAAAAGATTTGCAAGAAAGTGTAGGTCGCTCTTTTTCGAAGCTTTTTGACGAGAAAAAATGGCCTTATTTTACTTCTGAGGTATATGATTTATTATATCCAGGCTATGGTGACACCTACCCTGTCTTAAATGGGGCGTTGGGAATGACCTTAGAACAAGGTGGAATTAGAGGTGGATTAATTTCTGCCAAAAGCGACGGTGACACCATTTCCCTCGTGGATCGCGTGAAGCACCACTCGGCTTTGGCCTTAAATTTAGTCGAATGGTCGCTAGCTAATGCAGAAAGCTTGAAAGCGTCATTTTATGGCGTTCATGACAAGTCGAGAACGAATCCGACGAATAAATTTGCGTATTATTTTGTGCCGGAAAAGGAGTTAGAAAAAGGTAAGGAATTTATTCAATTGTTAGAGAAAAATAATATCACCTATTTGAAAGATATGGGTGTTACAAAGACAATTCAGGCCTTTGAATATTCTACTCAGAAGCAGCTTTCCTTGTCAGATAAATCAATGGGAATATTAATTCCTGCTAAACAGTCCTCTGCGCCATTGGTTCAAGCTTTATTAGACCCTACAATTGCTTTAGAAGATTCATTAACCTATGATATAACAGCTTGGAATCTATTTCAATTGAATGGTATAAAGGCTTATGGAACAAATGAAAATGTATTTTCAGAAGTTAAAATTGATTCTGAAATTATCGCAATGACTGATTGGGATAAACATATGGCGTATTCTGTTAATCCATCTAATAATAAATTCATTCATTTATTTATTGATGCAGCCATGAAAGCTGGAGTATTAGTATCCTTTTCTGATGTTCAGTCAGGAGAATTGTTGCTATCGATGGCTAATGTAACTGAAGAGAATCGTCAGAAATTTTTTAAAAGTATCGAAGGGATGCATGTTGTAATGACACCTCTTGACTCCTACCGCTCAAAAACAAGCTACGACCTCGGTTCCAGCCACTTTAAACCCATTTTCATTCCTAAAATCGCCGTTATAGTGGATCCTGCAAACGACGTAAATCAACAAGGGGAACTAGCCTATTTCTTAACTCAGAAATACGGATTTAAGCCTTCATTTATTCCGTCTACTCAATTATTCAAGTCGAATCTGTTCCATTACACGCACATTATTTATCCAGATGGCAAGCATGCCGCATTATCGAATACGAACTCCATTTTATTAACTGATTGGGTGAAAAAAGGTGGTAAACTAATCTTGATGGAGGGGGCTCGCAAGATTTTGGACGACAAAGATATAGTGGCAAAAGAAGATACGGCAAGACATACGTCTACCTATGCGATGCGCGAGCGCGCTGAGTTGTCTAATACCACTTCTGGGAATATGTTGCAAGTGGAAGTGGAAAAGACCCATCCTTTGGCATTCAGAATTAACGATTCATCGATGTATATCTTAAATCAAGTGAGTGATTTCGTTAAGCTTCCGAAGGATTTTACCCCTGTTTTAAAAACTTCTGTCAAACCGAATATTATGGGTTTTGTAGGGGCTAATAAGAAAGCTCAGTTAGCTAATTCCTTACTATTAGGTGTAAAGGAAGTGGAGAAAGGGAAAATTATTTGGTTTGGATTTAATCCTTTGTTTCGTGCCATTCCTAATCAAGGTCAAACCATTTTTGAAAATTGCTTTCTTTATACTGAATTCTAATGAAAAGATTTACGCTCATTCTGGCACTTATAAGTTATTCCCTTTTCGCTCAAAAGGTGGCTCCCATTTATCCTATTCCATCGGCTAAGCAATTAGCTTGGTCGGAATTAGAGTATTATGGATTCATTCATTTTAATATGAACACCTTTACAAATGTGGAATGGGGCGAGGGTAAAGAAAGTCCATCCTCTTTCAATCCTACGGCCTTGGATTGTAATCAATGGGCTAGAATTGCCCAAAAGGCAGGAATGAAAGGGCTAATTTTGACGGCGAAACATCATGATGGATTTGCTCTTTATCCCTCTAAATATACCTCGCATTCTGTGGCCAAATCCCCTTGGAAGAATGGCAAGGGCGATGTGGTGAAGGAATTGTCGGAAGCCTGTAAAAAATACGGTTTAAAACTAGGGATCTATTTGTCCCCTTGGGATCGCTTCCACCCTGCTTATGGAACAGATGATTATAATCAGGTGTATGCCAAAATGCAGGAGGAATTATTGACGAACTATGGACCCATTTTTGAGTTTTGGTACGATGGCGCTAATGGTGAAGGTCCTAATGGAAAGAAGCAGGTGTATGATTGGAATTTATTCCATTCGATGGTCAATAAATACCAG
>JBJTMW010000119.1:0-9821 GCA_046070715.1 Aquirufa sp.
TGCTTTCAAGTGCATAAAAACCTGCCCCTTATCATCACAGGAACCACGCGCATAAATCACCTCGTCTTTAATGACTGGTTCAAAAGGAGGATTATCCCAAAGTTCCAACGGATCTGCCGGCTGCACATCATAATGGCCATACACTAACACGGTAGGTGCAGCAGGATCCACCATTTTCTCCCCATACACAATCGGATAACCGGGGGTTTCTTCTAATCTCAACTGATCCGCTCCAGCTAAGCGCAAATTATTTGCGACCCATTCCGCTGCCTTGCGAACATCACCGGCATAAGCAGGATCCGCCGAAATCGAAGGAATACGTAATAAGTCCAAAAGCTCCGCCAGAAACCGATCCTTGTGAGCGGCAATAAATTCGTGTGTTGATTGCATAATTTTTGAAATTGAAGGCTATAAACGACCTTTACGAGGAATAAGATACATCCGACTTTCCGTACCTGAAATGATCCGACCGATATTTTTACGGTGTGTAAAGATCACAAGAAATGAAATAATGAATCCAAAATAAATCAAAATAGGCAATTCCTTCCCAAACACCCCAAACTGAAGCAGTAAAGGAAAGACTAATGAAGTGACCATCGAACCTAAGGAAACATAATGCGAGATCGCAAATACCAGCAAAAAGACCAAACTACTCACGAGTGCTGCCTGCGGATGCAAAGCGATCACCATGCCTAATGTGGTGGCAACACCCTTACCTCCTTTGAAATCACAAAAAACGGGAAGTAGATGACCAATAATGGCTAAGAAACCAAACAAGATTTTAAGCGTTACGCACGATTCCCAATCCACTAATCCAAAAGTGTATAGAACGGTCGCTAAACTCGCCGCAGCAAAGCCTTTCAACGCATCCACAAACAAAACAATCGAACCTGCTTTCTTACCTAAGACGCGAAACGTATTCGTGGCTCCGGCATTTCCACTTCCATGCTGGCGAATATCAATTCCGTGGTACTTATCGCCATACCAAATAGCCGTAGGGATAGAACCTAACAGGTAACTTAGCAAAGACAGGCCCACGAGAATGAATAGCATGATTAAATGGTTGTAACCTTGTAAATATAGGACGCCAAGTTTATGAAATCAAATACAGTAAAAACATTCTTGAAATGTTTAAACTTTCGTCTTTATAATGTTCTAAAATGAGAAATTAACGGAAGCCATTAGCCTGAATCGCTGCGGATTACCGTGATCTAAATAAGTCAAACGGTGGAAGGCTTGCACCCGTAAAATCTTGAAAATATTATCTATACCATACCCTACTTCCGCAAAGGGTTTGTTCGGATCTAAGGAATCAAAGGCATATTGATCGAGGAATTTCGAACGCAAAGGGCTATTCACATCCTTCATAATTTCATGATTCGCTGACCGCTGACTTCCCATCAAGATATTTCCCGAGGCAATAAAGCGCCATTTTAATTTCTTGATCAACGGAATGCGGTTAAACAACAACCCTTCAAAATTGTGGTTGTATTGAATGGAGGCAAATTGATCACTCACGAATTCAAAATAATTCATGGTCGAATAAGCCGAACGCACAAAGAAAAAGGTCTCATTTCCTAAATGCGGAAACAAAAGCGGCGCTGGCAAATTAGATGGCGTATAACCGGCTGTAAACGTGTAATCAGAACGGCCGAGGGTTCCTAGTCGGAAAGTTTGGTAGGCTTTTAAAGTCACCCGGTCATAGGTAAAATCACCACCTAGAAAACCTTTGAATCCATGTTGGTATTTTAAGGTCACCACCGGTATTCGTTTCGTCGCTAAGGTAATACGCTCGTTCCCGTTCATGATAAAGGTTTCGTTTTTAGCAAAACGTAACTCCACCGTCGCGAAGGTCTCTTGGTAATAATCCTGCACCGCAGATGCACGGCCTAACTCTGGGTTCAACCGGTATTGAAAACGGAATAAAGGATCGAATGATCTTGTGTTCAAAGAAGTGGTTACCGTCAATCCTTTGTAGAATTCAGACGAGAAAAAGGCCTCCGACTCCCGTCTGAAGAATGCCCCAGAAAAGGCTCCCCAACGAGTAAACGAATAGAACAATTTATTATCCCCTATCAATTCAGGGGTTAAACCCACGCGTTCGATATCGTAAGAATGTCGAATACCGGCGACAGTCCATTTCTTTTTAGAGAAAAGGTAATTCACTTCGGCGGAGTATTTGGGTACTAAATCCTTTGTACCAAAACCCACATTACCACGCAAAATCCAGTGCTTGTCAAAGTTCGCATTCGTTCTAAAACCTAAACGTAAGCGGGCCCCTTCTATTTTATTCACCGCAAAGCTGGATACATAGGGCCCCACTTCGATGTCATTGAATTTCTTGTATCCACTCAGAATAATCTCTGCGATTTCGACGTAGGTTCGAACGATAGGGAGGTTTTGAACAGAATCAATTAAGGCCGAGGCCATAATATCTTGCGTACTCAGGGGTTCATGCCGGGCATATTTCCAAAACTCCGGATTAGGCTGCATCGCATCTTCCGCCACCTCCGTGGTCAAATCATAAAAACCTAAATCGTGTGGTTTATTGACCACAAAATCTTTGTTCGAGATGTACATTTTCAATAACATCCCGGCACTGCCTTTGGTAATTTCTTCTAAGTCGATTAAGAAACGCGTTCTGGCTGGCAACCAGGCTCCAGAGCTAGTTTGCTCTAATTCTTGAGATATTTTAATCTTGTCAATAAAGTTCAAATTCGCCCCCTTGTCTACTGCCGCATCGATTTGTACTAAAGCGAGGGAAGTCGTGTCGATCCACATTTGGCCCCTAAAAACAAGATCCATCGGATTCTTAGGATCGAAATCTAGTTGATAACAGATATGGCCATCCACATTTACGGTATCCCCTAAAAAATAGCTATAACTTCCTTTCCAGTTTTCTCCGATCGGACTCGCAAAATCCTTGCCAAAGAATCCTACGTAGTTTTGGTAGAAATTATAATTCGCCACTAAATTTCCACCTACTAGCTGCGAAATCAAGGAACCATCCTTTACTCCCACGCCCTTGATGTTTGTCTTGTTAATGACCTCTTTCTTACGCTGCGGGCTTTCCAGGTAATAAAACTTGCCCACGGACTCTGAGATGTAGGTAGGGATAATTAACTTTCCATCTTCACCGGCTATTTTTTCAAATTTCTTAATCGCTTGTGCGATATCCTTCATCACCTTCTTCTCCTTGAACTTCTCTGAGATGTTATCCACGTCGAGTTCCATCTTCGCGTAGGAATCATACTCATACGCTGAAAGCTTCGAACGATCATTCTTTTCGCGGTTTCGAATGACACCACGTAAGATTTTAAAAGCCGGATTTTCGCCTGAATAGACGATTACCTCCGCCATTTCACGACCCGTGGGTTCTAATTGAAAATCAACTTCCTGTAATTTAGAACCACGTGTTATTTTCTTTACACGCTTTTTATAACCTACAAAAGAAGCAAAAAGACTATCTGCAGAATATTTGGAATTGAGGGTGAACTCCCCTTGAAAGTTCGTTGTAGCTCCTTGACTGACCCCTACAAGGCCTACGGAAGCAAAAGGAATGGGGTCTCCATTTTTTGAATCAGTCACTCGCCCTTTAATTACGAATTGAGCTGCTGACGGAAAAACCGTTAAGTATAAGAAAAATGCCAGCAAAATGCTGAATTTCAATTTCATGGAGGGGGTTTTAATGGCAAACGTTACAAAAATAACAAGCTACCCGAATATTTCACTATACGTCGGCACATTTCTGTGTTTCGTCTAAGAAGTTTTTGAATTTCTCCAAAGCCCGCGCCCGGTGTGCAATTTGATTCTTCTCTGCCAAGGTCATTTCGGCAAAGGTACGTGTCTCGTTTTCTGGCTGAAAAACAGGATCATAGCCAAAGCCTTGCGTACCGCGAGGCTCCTCCACGATGTCGCCTTGAATCTCACCTTCGAATGAAAAATAGTTTCCCTCTGCAAAATAGGTTAGGACCGTCACAAAACGGGCACGGCGATTCTCAAGGCCAGCTAAGTTATGCAACAGTAATTGGAGATTAGCTTGATCATCTTTTGGCTCTCCTGCGTAACGCGCAGAATAAACACCTGGAGCCCCATCTAATGCCTCCACTTCAAGTCCTGAGTCATCCGCTAAACAAGAGACATGGAATTTTTCGGCAATATAGCGGGCTTTTTGAAGCGAGTTTTCCGTGAGAGTGTCGCCTGTTTCAGGAATTTCTTCAGTTAGTGCTAAAGTACTTAAATCCCGAACGGCAAAATGATGTTGCAACAAGGCACTAAGTTCTTCGACTTTGTGCTTATTTTGGGTCGCCAAATACAGGATAGGCAACATTATTGAGCAGAAACTACTTCGATTTCAAAATACAAAGGAGAATAACCGGGGATAGAGGAGTTGCCGACTACACCGTACGCAATGGTATACGGTAAAATGGCTTTCGCCTTTTCCCCTACCTTCATCTTTAGGACTGTTTCCTCAAACCCTGGAATCAGTTGACCTGCCCCAGCGGTGAAAGTTAAAGCCCCTGAGCCAAATTTGGAATCATAAATCACCTTATTGCTCGCATCTGTCTGGATGTAGCCGTAGCCTAAACGGCCTAGGTAATTCACTTTCACACTTTGGCCCGCTACAACGGCTGCACCACTTGGATTTTCAAGCGTCTTTTGGAATACTAAACCCGAAGTCGTTTTCTCCGGCGAAGTAAAACCGTAGGTAGTTTGCATCGCCGTGATTTGATCCGCTTGATTTTTAATGGAAACCACTTCTACTTCCGCCTTAATGACAGAATAAGCCGGAACACTCCCGAAAGAATTCGCGCCAAACGCTAAAGAAGAGGGCAACAAAAAGGTACCCTTATCCCCCGCTTTCATCAGTGAGACAGGAAGGGTAAACATGCTTTGGGAAACACCAAAAATGATAGATTTTGATTGATTTGCTACTTTAGACGTCGAATCAACAAAGGTTCCGTCTAATAAAGTCAATTTGTACTGCATGGTCACTAAATCAGCTACCGCAGGAGCGGCCGTCGCACCGGCAGAAACAATGGAATAATACATTCCGTCTGCTGTTTTTTGGTACGATAAATTACGCTGTTTCAGGTAATTTTGAATGTCTGTATCATTCTTAGAAACCTCCTGTTCAACCGGATTATCTACCGAACAACTCGTTAAACCTATCGCCAAAGCGAAAAATAAAACCACATACTTCATCATACTTATTCAATTTTAGCCACGTAAATTTCGAAACTTAAAGGCGTATAACCGGGAATACTGCTATTTCCATTCGCTCCATAGCCCAGCGCGGAAGGAAAAACAAGAACCGCTTTTTCCCCTAAACGCATTTTCTCAATTCCCATTTGGAACCCTGGAACCGTTTGTGTGCCACCAATCGTAACGCTCAAACTATCCGTTCTGGCCATATTGCCATCAAAGGCTTTAGAACTCAAAAAACGACCCGTGTATTTAATCTTCACTACTTTTCCTTGAGCCGGAATATCTCCTGTACCCGCCACTAATCGAATGTAGCGAAGTCCATTATCCATTGTCTCCGTTACGGAATAGGCATTGCGAACAATGAATTCACGAATCATATCATCTTGCGTACGCACAACATAGGACTTGATTTTCACCTTCAAAGGCGTGTAGGCCGGTAAATCTGGAAAGGCTTGCGCCGTACCTGGCAAAACCAATGTCGCTTGCTCGCCTTCGCGCAATGCGGTAAACAAGGAAACAAACACGGGATTTCCACTACCGTACTTTAAAAAATAAGGAGAATTAGTCGCCCGATTTGTACTGTCCAGCACCTTCCCTGTCGCCAGGTTAGAGAACTCATAATGCACATAGAGCGAGTCGCCCTTCGTCGCTAATTCCCCCGATGGATTCGATTTAGTTACAAAATAATAGCCTCCATTCGACAAGACGGATGGACTTTGATTTTGACCAGCAAAATAGGCTAAAATCTGCGTTTGATTTTCTTTCGCCTTCACATCATCTTCTAATGCAATATCAGATAGACACGAAAACGTAAAAAGAGCAATAAATAGGAATCCGAAAACTTTCATTCAATTATTTCTTAGACAATACTTCTAATTCAAATACTAAAATAGCATTTGCAGGAATACGAGGAGCAGCTCCTTGTGCACCATAACCTAAAGCTGATGGGATCACAAATGTACCTTTTCCTCCTTTTTTCAATAACATTAACGCTTCGTTAAAGCCTGGAACTAACTGACCCACTGGAGGCATCGCAACACCAGCACCTTTATCAAATTCTTTTCCGTCTAAGAACGTACCGATGTAGTTTACAACCCATGACTCCCCCATTTGAGGACCTTCGCCCGCGCCAGGAGTAGAAATAGAGGCATATAATCCGGTAGAAGTCTTAGTGAATTTCTTGCCTGAGTTTGCAACGTACGCTTCGATTAATTTCGCGTCTTTACCTGTTTGCTCCGCTGATAATTTCGTCATCTCTTTTTCGAACTCAGCACGAGATTGTGATTTCTTGATCTTTACGATGAAACGAACATCTGTACCACGCTTCAAGAACGGAGGAACTGGCTGGTTTGCATCTTTAAACAAGCTATCTACCGGAACAAAGATGGTTGCGCTATCACCTACTGCTAATAAACGCAAACCGTTCTCAAAAGATCCCTTAAATGCTCCTGCAGGCGCAGCTGGTGGCACTAAATCTTGTAATGGCTTACCTTCTTTACGTGAATCTTTGATCGTAGAATCCGCGTCGTTTTTGATCACTAAATCAAACGTAATGATATCACCTTCTTTTAATTTTGCGGCGCTATCATCATGTTCGTGCTTTTGGATTTTAACTCCGTCTACTACTTCGACATTGTTACACGAAGCAAGTGCCACTGCCGCTACTAAAATTACTGCTAGTTGTTTACGCATGATTTTGATTTTATACATTTTTAACTCGATTTATTTCAGAAAGATACAAAGGTAACACTTCCATTAGTTTTTTCTTCGCCTCCACTAAACTTCCCCCAGAAAAACGTCCCCCGGAGGCATTTTTATGGCCGCCTCCTTCAAAGTATTTCGAAGCAAATTCATTCACAGCAAAAGGTTCGATCGATCTAAAAGAGAGCTTTACGCCATCTGGACGCTCGATCATCAAGATGGACCACACGCATCCCGCGATTTGCAAACCGTAATTTACGATGCCTTCGGTGTCGCCAGCTTGCGAATTAAATTTTGTTAAATCCTCTGCCGTGATCCACATGAAAGCTAAATGGTACTCCGGTAGGTAGTCCATTCTCTGGCCCAAAACATGACCAATAAACTTCAAGCGGTCGATACTAGACGAGTCGAATACTTTCCGATGCACCTCGTTTGTATTTACTCCTAAGTCAATCAGTGCCGCGACCACTTGGTGTACGTGTGCCGTGGTATTCGGGTGACGAAACGAGCCCGTATCCGTCATAATGCCAGAATACAAGCAAGATCCGATCGCCGGGTCTAACAGATTTTCATCGCCCCATTCCAGGATTAAATCATAGATTAGTTCACAAGTAGAGGCCGCAATCGTTCGGTGGTAATAATAATCACCAAAGTCTTCCGGATCCAAATGGTGATCAATCACCACTTTCTTAGCCCTCGATTTGCGCACTACAGGCGCCATATTGTGCAGTCTTTGAATACCAGAGAAATCCAAACAGAAAATAAAATCAGCTTCTTCCACTAGCGCATCAATTTGCACTTTGTGAATCAGCTCGTCATAGGTCAAAATATCCGCCGCACCGGGCATCCATTTCAGGTTAGCGGATACCGCAGAAGGTACCGCCACGGTTGCTTGAATACCTTTTTTGGCCAAATATCCCTGAAAAGCAAGGGTCGACCCAATCGCATCCGAATCCGGATTGTAATGGGCAGTGATCACGGCTTTCGTGCCAGGAATTAGATGGGCTTTTAACTCGGAGATGGAGGTCATAAAAAGGGTTTGCCGGAAATAAATTTGGGCGAACGCAAAGTTAGAGATAAATTTGTTCAAAATTATACCAATGCCTACAAATAGAACATTCACTATGATCAAACCGGATGCAGTTGCAGACGGTCACACAGGTCCCATCATTCAACAAATTGAAAAAGCCGGTTACAAAATTGTAGCCATCACGAAATTAAAAATGAGCCCCGAACAAGCGGGTCAATTTTATGCCGTGCACAGTGAGCGTCCATTCTTTCAAAGCCTTTGTGACTATATGTCGAAGAGCGAGATTATCCCGATGATTTTGGAGAAAGAAAACGCGGTCGAAGATTTTCGCAAGTTCATCGGTTCTACGAATCCGGCTGAAGCAGCGGAAGGCACTATTCGGAAGCAATTTGCCAAATCCTTAGAGGCAAACGCCATCCACGGATCAGATTCTGACGAAAATGCAGCCATTGAAGGCGCATTCTTTTTCCCAGGCGTTTAATTAACGGTGCTTATAAAATAAGAATCCATTCTCTTCTTTTATAAAGATCAAGTTTGGATGGTATTTAAACTTATCCTCCGCATCTGCTTTCATAATGAAATAAGCCGGTCTATCCAGCTTTTTCGCAGCCAATAACACATCGCCCGCGGGACTCCCTGCGGGCTTTTGAAAATACAAGAGCTGGGCGTAGGACTTGAATCCGACGGGCTCGATGTAGATTTTTTGGCCCACTTTCGCAATATAGAAATCAATCGCCGTCGCCTGCGTGTACCCTTCAATTTTAGGCACCACTATCGCCATGTAGGCCATAATGGTTACTAGCGAAGCTGCCATTAACGTGTGTAATTTCTGCGTGAACAAATAATAAATCACGACTATAGCGAAGGTCGCCCCGATCAAAAATTCCCAACCTGCCCAATACACCGGTGCCTGTAAGTTTCCCTGTACAAACACGTCTTTGATGTAAGGAGCGATGGCACCTGCGTTTTGGCCTATCAAAGGAACTGCTGTCAACACCGTCGCTAAAATCAATCCCACGATTCCGATCGCCGTCCTATATTTCCAATTAAAGCGAAATCCGCCTGCTTGCCATTCCTGCAAAACCACCGCCGAGAAATAGGTCAAAGGAATCCAGCACATGGACGAATAGTGTACAATTTTCGTCTTCACGATACTGAACAGAATCAAAACCACCCAAAACAAGACTTTCATCCAGTTCGAAAAGTCCAAGTCCTCCCGCTTCCAGCGAAACAAACGTGCTCCCGCCCAAATCGACACCGGGAAACACCCGATCAACAAAACAATAAAATGGTAATAAAAAGGCTGCCCATGACCCGCATCTCCGGTCGTCATCAAACGCACTTGGTATGTAAAGAAATCTTCAATAATCTGCCACCCGAATTTGTACGCAATCAGCCCATACCAGGCCACAAAGAAGCCTACCGAGATCAAACCGGCTACGATGGCGCCTGAAAACAAACGGCCATTCACACGTGAACGGTATAAAATGCCCACGAACAAGAGGGTTAAAGCCCAGAGGAGTAAGGCCGCGGGGCCTTTGGTCAACAAGGCTAAACCGATCGAAATCCCCGCAAAAATAACATTCCTAAAGCGAGTAGAATCCTGAAAGAACTCCGAAAAGAAATAGACGCCTAGAAATATCAATAGATTGAAAAGCGGATCAATGATCCCAGAACTCGCATAAACATGCGGCGTAATCGCGACTAAATAAGAAAAGGCCCATAGATTCCCAAAATTCGCACCCCAGGTCTTCTTCCCTACGGCATGGAGCGTCCATAAAGTTACTATTCCTATAATTGCATTCGGAAAACGAGCGGCAAATTCCATTGAAATGTCCGACTGCCCTGAGAACGAATCAAAGGCCATAAAACTCAGCGCCTG
>JBJTMW010000120.1:0-2748 GCA_046070715.1 Aquirufa sp.
T
The DNA here is from genome assembly GCA_046070715.1 of Aquirufa sp. GTDB lineage: Bacteria > Bacteroidota > Bacteroidia > Cytophagales > Spirosomataceae > Aquirufa. The sequence goes on from JBJTMW010000120.1 coordinate 2, forward strand.
GGAATTGCACCCCGCGCACATCGTATCTCGAATGTGCCTCCGCTAACACAAAACCCTTATCGTCCTGCGCTGTGATCTTTAAGTCACTCGGCATCGTCGAGGGAACGACCGTCCACGAATGGTAGCGGCAAACTTCGAAGCGAGACGGAATATCCAAAAACAAGCGCTCCGTAGGATCCGTCACCACGCATTCTGTCGTCACCCCATGTAAGACCTCACCCATATTGCTTAGTTGAGAGCCAAAAGCCTCCGCAATGGCTTGGTGACCCAGGCAGACTCCTAGAATTTTTTTGGTCGACTTGTATTCCTTCAATAAATCCATCATAATCCCTGCCTCCGACGGAATCCCTGGACCCGGCGACAACAAGATTTGATCGTATTTACCCACTTCCTCTAGGGAAATTTTATCATTGCGAAACACGTCCACCTCCGCGCCTAATTCCTTCAATAGGTAGACCAAATTGTACACAAAGGAATCGTAATTATCTATCACTAACACTTTCATATCCTTAGGCTAAATTTTCTGCTACCTCTAATGCTCTGCGCAAGGCGGCTAGTTTATTGTGAATTTCCTGCATCTCACTTTCCACCACGGACTTAGCCACTACGCCCATTCCGGCTTGGAAAAACAAGGTGTCTCCTTTACTCAAAAACGTACGGATCGCGATGGCGTGATTGAAATTGCCTTCAAAATCCATAAAACCGATCGCCCCGCCATAAATAGCCCGATTAGTCGGCTCCAAACGGTTAATAATCGTCATCGCATTGTGCTTAGGCGCACCACTCAACGTACCGGCCGGGAATGTATCCGCCACCATTTGCAAGGGATTTACTCCCTTTTGCAAATGCCCTGTCACTTTAGAAACCAAGTGAATCACGTGCGAGAAGAATTGCACCTCTTTGAACGTCTCCACTTTGACATTATCCGCCGAACGACTTAAATCGTTTCGAGCTAAATCCACTAACATGACGTGTTCTGCCGATTCCTTGGGATCAGCGATTAAAGCCTGCGCTAATTCCGCATCGCGTGCATCATCGCCAGAACGTCTAAACGTGCCTGCAATCGGGTGAATTTCCGCAACGGAACCCTCAATCTTTATCTGCTTCTCTGGGGAAGCTCCAAAAATCCGGTATTCCTCGTAATCAAAATAAAACAAATAAGGCGACGGGTTCACCGAGCGTAATGCGCGGTAGACTTGGAAATCATCGCCTTGGAATTTTTGGGCAAAACGTCTGGAAGGTACGATTTGGAAAACGTCCCCGCGCAAACAGTGTTTGATGCAGGTGTTGACGATTTCGCGTGTTTGGTCCTCCGTTAAATTACTGACCTCCTCCCCTTGACGAGCAAAGGACGCAGTCGCATAATGCGGCATGTCTAACAAATAAGTAATCGTATCGAAGGAAGGCTCCGAACCATCGTAGCTATGCGCATAGAGGCTCATTTGGTTATTGAAATGGTTCACCGCCACCACGTAACGGTACACATAATAACGGATAGACGGGATTGCCGATTCGGGATTTTTCGCCTGAATATCGATATCCTCGAAATAGGTCACTGCATCATAGGAGATATGGCCAAAAAGCCCGTTCGCCATAGGCGAATCTCCCTTTTCTTTCTTAAAATCAAAGCGATCCGCAAAGCTCTTCAACGCCGCTACCGCATCATGGCGATTTGCTAAGGTGAAATTCTCTTGCGTTCCGTCTGGAAATGTTTGAGTGACTTTCGAATCCGTCAACTCGAAGCGCGCCACGGGATCAAAAGCAATGTGCGAAAAGCCATGCTCCTTGCCGTGGTAATCTGCCGATTCTAAAATGACAGAGTTCTTATAGTTTTTGCGAATCTTCAAAAAGATTCCAATTGGCGTCAGCGTATCTGCCAAAAGTGTTTTCCGTGAAGTTCGTATATTTATGCTAGACATGTTTCAAAGGGCAAAATTAATAAAAAAAGGCTTACTGTGGAACAGCAAGCCTTTAGTAAACATATCATGTACACACAGCGAAACTGTTCAGGGATTATTATCCTTGCCACCAGTTTTTGTTGTATGTTGCTTTTGTCATTGTGTTATTATTTGATACAAATGTAGAGGGAAATCAGTAAAATCAAAATTTTAACCGATCAAATCCCACAAATTTCCATATAAATCGGCGAATACGAGCACTTTACCATATTCTTCCACGCTTGGACCGCGTACAATCGTAATGCCCTGGGCAATCAAATTCGCATGATCTCTTTCAAAATCATCTGTGTGCAAGAATAAAAATACTCTTCCTCCAGTTTGGTTTCCCACCCGCGACTTTTGTTCGTCTGTCGCCGCTTTCGCCAGTAATAATTGACAAGAGCCCTCTCCTGAGGGTTGCACCAATACCCAACGCTTCACGTCACTCAAAACCGTATCTTCCACCAAGGTGAAACCCAATTTCTGTGTGTACCAAGCGATGGCTTCGTCATAATCGGCTACCACGAGGGCGATGTGCATGAGGTGGTTCATAAGTAATCAGTATCTAGTAGTCAGTAATCAGTAGTCGGTAGTCCGGAGGGGAACATTCACCACTTACCATTCACCATTAACCATCTCTACTCTATTATCTATAATCTTATCAGTAACCAGTAGTCAGGGGTTGCGGCTTAGTATTCGTCGCGGCCTGTGAAGTTAAACGGCGAAATCAATTTCAATTCTGCCTTGATCGCATCTGAAACGGCTAATCCGTCGATGAATGCGTGGAAAACAGCTTGGTCAATCTTACCG
>JBJTMW010000121.1:0-3157 GCA_046070715.1 Aquirufa sp.
TTTATTGTTTGGGGTGACGTTTATCATTACGTTTTTTGGGGAATTGATTCCCAAAGTATGGGCGCAACAGAATAACCTCAACTTCGCCCGCTATTCCGCTCCTCTCATTAGCTTTTTAAATTTTGTCTTTTCTCCGCTTTCTAAAGCGCTGTTAGGCATCTCTGGCTTAATCGAGAAACGCGTAAAGAAGAAATCATATACGCTGACTTCGCAGGAATTGAATCAAGCGCTGGAGATTACGACGGATGAGAACACCAGTGACCGAGAGAAAGATATTTTACGTGGGATCCTGAATTTTGGGAATATCTCCGTGAAGTCTGTGATGCAGGCAAGGCGAGACATTGTGGCCTTCGATACGAGTATGAATTTCCACGAATTAATGGACCTCATTAATAAGAATGGCTATTCGCGCGTTCCGGTTTACAATGAAACCATCGATAAGATCGAGGGGATTTTGTACATCAAAGACTTATTGAAGCACATCGATCAGGACGAGAAATTCGACTGGTTGCCCCTTTTACATACTCCGTTCTTCGTGCCAGAAAACAAGAAAATCGATGATTTACTTTACGATTTTCAAGAGAAAAGGGTTCACATGGCCATCATCGTGAACGAATATGGCGAGACCGAAGGACTTGTGACGATGGAAGATATCATCGAGGAAATCGTGGGTGAAATCAATGACGAGTTCGATGAGGTAGAAGCGGATTACAAGAAAATAGGCGATAACATTTATGTGTTCGAGGCGAAGACTTCGTTGAATGATTTTTGCCGTGTGTTTGAGATCGAGGCAGCCTATTTCGAGAAGGCCAAAGGCGAAAGCGAAACGCTGGCTGGATTGATTATTGAGCTTTTTGGGCGCATTCCGAGTGCTGGAGAAGAAATCGAATTCGAAGATTTTACGTTCAAGGTTCAATCCGTTGATACGCGCCGCATTAAAAAGGTGCGCGTAACACAACGTGTTTCAGCGGATCAAGACGACTCCCAGAATTAAGTTACGATCATCAACTTCGCGAAGCTCAACAAGAGCGTCTTCTCGCCTACTCCCTTTTCAAAATCAATCACCGCTTTGCGCTCGGCACCATTGACTTCGATGCGTTTGATGAGGCCGAAACCGAATTTAGCGTGTTCGACTTTTTGGCCGGCTGCTAATGCTAAGGCATCCGTGGCCTGGAAGTTTGCCGAAACCACGTGCTGGTAATTCGTATTCGTCGTAGGCTTTTGAATCAACTGTGCAGCCGATGGAGCTGGTTTCGCGGTAAAGCCCGTCTTTTGCACTGGGCGGAAGCTTGAAACTTCTTTGCGCGCGCCGGCGGGTTTCGCCATCTTCACAAAGTTCGGATCTAGTTCATTCAAGAAGCGACTCGGCTCACAGGCTTTTAATCGACCAAACTGGTAGCGGGATTCTGCATAGGAGATTTGCAATTTCTTCTCTGCCCGCGTGACAGCCACGTAGAACAAGCGGCGCTCCTCCTCAAGGTCCTGCTGGGATTGCAACATCATTTGGGAAGGGAATAAATCCTCTTCTAATCCCACTAAAAAGACGCGGTTGAACTCTAGACCCTTCGCCGAGTGAATCGTCATCAAGGTTACCTTATCGCGGTCCGCCGGATCTTCGTCCGCATCCGCATTTGTTAACAAAGAAACCGATTGCAAGAAGGTCGCAAGTGATTTGTCCTCATTCTCCGGATTGTCCACGAAGGACTTGATGGCATTCAGTAATTCTTGCAAGTTTTGGTAACGCGCAAGGCCCTCTACCGTCTTGTCTTCGTATAATTCGCGCAACAAACCCGACGCTTTCGCCACATGGTTCGCCACCTCATACGCATCTTTTTGTTCGACCTCCACCATTAATTTAAAGGACTTGATCAAATCAGCGAAAGCCTCGATTCCGGCACTTCCGCGAGCTGCCTGGAATTGGGAAATATTCGAAACCACGTCCCAAATAGGCACATTGTTCTCCGCAGCGGTCACTACGATTTTCGCGATGGTGGTGTCACCAATACCACGTTTTGGCAAATTTATGATGCGTTTGAATGCCTCCTCGTCGTTCTGGTTCACCGTAAAACGCAAATAGCCAAGTACGTCTTTAATCTCCTTGCGTTGATAGAAAGAAACACCTCCGATGATACGGTATTTGATGTTCAATCGACGTAAGGCCTCCTCAAATGAACGGGATTGGGCATTCGTGCGATATAAAATCGCGAAATCCGACCAGGTAAGATTCTCTTTTTGCGCGGCTTCGAAAATCGCGGAAGCGATCATTCTGCCTTCCTCATTATCGCTGGAAGCGCGGATGATTTCAATGTCATCACCATCCTCGTTCGAGGTGAAAACGTCTTTCTTTAATTGGTTTTTATTGCGGGAGATAATCGAATTCGCGACGGCCACGATGGCCTTCGTGGAACGGTAATTCTCCTCTAATTTAATAGTCACTAAATCCGAATAATCGCGCTCAAAGTTCAAGATATTCTGGATATCCGCACCGCGGAAGGCATAAATAGACTGGGCATCATCCCCTACCACGCAGATGTTGCGGTTCACGGCGGACAATTTCTTCGTGATCAAATACTGGGAAACGTTCGTATCCTGAAACTCATCCACCATCACGTGCTTGAACTTGTGTTGGTACTTATTCAATACGTCCAAATGATCGCGGAAGAGGATGTTGGTTTGGAACAATAAATCATCAAAATCCATCGCGTTTGCCGCAAAGCAACGCGCACAATAGAGTTGGTATAATTCCCCCATCGCCGGGATGCGCGCGAGGCGATCTTCTTCGGCTAAAATGGAAGAACCGGTGTATTGCGCCGGACCGATCAAGCGGTTTTTCGCGTTCGAGATTCGGTTCAATACCAAATTCACTTTGTATACTTTATCGTCTAAATTCTTCTCCTTAATTAGCGCGCGAATTAGGGATTTTGAATCATCTGTATCGTAAATAGAAAAGTTCGAGGTGTAGCCGAGGCGGGTGCCTTCGAAACGAAGAATTTTGGCAAAAATCGAGTGAAACGTACCCATCCAAATGTTCTTCGCCGCATTGCCTATCACCGTCTCAATCCGGTGACGCATTTCGCCCGCCGCCTTGTTCGTAAAGGTCAAGAGTAAGATCGCAAATGGATCCACGCCTTTCTCAATCAAATGCGCCGTACGGTAG
>JBJTMW010000122.1:0-3819 GCA_046070715.1 Aquirufa sp.
TACTTGGACTGGCGTAAATGACTGTATTTTCTACACGGCTTTCTTAGATGGCGATGTGTACATGATTCCATTTATGGACCGCATGGGCTGGGTATTTATCTTCTGTGTGATTTCTATGGTGATTATCTCTTTAGCTGATCCTGAAAGCAAGAATAACCCTAAAGGATTAGAGATTGATGCCAAAATGTTCAAGCTCGAGCCTACTTTCATCCTTGGTGCCGTAATCGTGGTGATGGGGATTATAGCGTTGTATACTTATTTTTGGTAACTTTCGCTGGTTAGCGTTTTAAAATTTTGTTGCACAAATAATTTTGTAAATGCTAACCAGAGAAAATTCTGTGGACTCATTAATTAAGCTGCGAAGCAGCGACTTTAACAAAAAAAGGGATCGAATTTCGATCCCTTTTTTTATGTAGTCAGTCGTCAGTGGACAGTAGCCAGTAGGCAAAGTTCAAAGTTCAAAGTATGTCATTAAAACATTTCATATATTATCGCCGCAGGCGATTCCAACTTTGTGCTTTAAATCTATACTCTCTACTCTATAATCTCTACTCTACAGCGGAGCATTGTAAAAGAGCAAAGCTCTTTTACAATGCTCCGCTGATAATCGAATCCACCACCCCCGGATCTAACAACGTAGATGTGTCTCCTAAGTTGGAAGTGTCGCCTTCCGCCACTTTGCGTAGAATACGGCGCATGATTTTGCCGGAACGCGTTTTGGGAAGGCCAGTCACGAATTGTATTTTGTCTGGCTTTGCAATGGGTCCAATGACGCGAGTGACCGTCGCTAAGATATCTTTGCGCGTTAAATCATCATTGATGGTAGGGTGTTCGCAAATGACATAAGCGTAAATTCCTTGGCCTTTGATATCGTGTGGATAACCTACCACAGCGGATTCAATGACACCCGTGTGCATATTGATGGCATTTTCTACCTCTGCTGTTCCGATTCGGTGTCCTGAGATGTTCATGACATCATCTACACGTCCGGTGATGCGGTAGTAACCATCTTCATCGCGCATACATCCATCTCCGGTGAAGTATAAGCCAGGATAAGTAGAGAAGTACGTGGATTTGCAACGCTCGTGATCACCATACGTCGTGCGAATAATCGATGGCCACGGGTATTTGATACATAAATTGCCATTTACGCCATTTCCGGTGATCTCTTTTCCATTTTCATCCACCAACATGGGTTGAACTCCAGGTAGCGGTAAAGTGGCAAAGGCTGGTTTTAGTGGGGTAATTCCAGCAATAGGAGAGATCATGAGTCCACCCGTTTCTGTTTGCCACCAAGTATCCACGATAGGACAGTTTCCATGACCTACTTTGTCATTATACCAGTGCCACGCTTCTTCATTCAATGGTTCGCCCACAGACCCTAAAACACGTAGCGAACTTAAGTCCTTGCCTTCGATATGTTCATCGCCAAAACCCATTAAGGAACGAATCGCCGTAGGGGCCGTGTAGAAGATATTAACCGAGTGTCTTTTGATAATGTCCCAAAAACGTCCAGCATCCGGGTAGGTAGGGATTCCTTCGAATAACACTGATTTGGCACCATTCAACAACGGACCGTAGACCAAATAGGAGTGGCCCGTAATCCAACCAATATCCGCCGTACAGAAGAAAACTTCGCCTGGATTGTATTGAAAGACATTCGCGAAAGTGTAGGCCGTGTAAACCATATAGCCACCGCAGGTGTGAACAACGCCTTTGGGCTTTCCAGTAGATCCTGAGGTATATAAAATAAATAAAGGATCTTCTGCGTTCATCGCTTCAGCCGGGCAATCTGCTGAAGCATCATTTTCTTCTTGTTCCCACCAAAGGTCACGACCACCCATCATTGAAACAGGCGTTTTAGTGCGTGTTTTTACGATAACCTTTTCTACAGATGGACAGGTTACTAAGGCATCGTCCACCGTTTCTTTCATGGGAATGGTTTTGTTGCCACGTACTGCTCCGTCCGTGGTGACCACCACTTTACATTCTGAATCATTAATGCGATCCGCGATGGATTGGGCTGAAAATCCGCCAAAAACCACCGAGTGAATGGCACCGATTCGGGCACAAGCTAAAACAGCGATAGCCAGTTCTGGAATCATGGGCATGTAAATGCAAACCCGATCCCCTTTCACCACGCCTTGGTTTTTCAACACATTACTAAACTTACACACGCGTGCGTGTAATTCGCGGTAGGTTAAGGTAATGGCCTCATCGCCGGGTTCGTTAGGCTCATAGATAATCGCCGCCTGATCTGGAATGGTCTTCAAATGACGATCTAGGCAGTTGGTGGTGATGTTTAATTGGCCATCCTCAAACCATTTGACCGAATAGTCATCAAAACTCCAGTCGAGCACTTTCGTAAAAGGTTTCGACCATTCAAATTCATTAGCGATGCCAGCCCAGAATTTCTCTGGTTCTTGCACGCTTAATTCATACGTTTTCTGGTAATCTGCTAGGCTCGTAATTCTCATCATTATATCGTATCAAATTCTCCCTGAAGGGCATAAAAACCAAAAAGGCTCATCCCAATCGAAATAAGTGGGGCTAAAACAAAGGTGTAAATAATGGCAGGGACGAGGTCGTTCCCACCTTTGGCCCACAAAGGAACCGCTTGAAAATAAATCAAATAAATGCCTGCACCGATTCCTAGACCGATCCAAACTATTCCTAAAATGCGTTTGATAAGGTTCATTAGGCTGCTTTTTTAGCTGATTTGATGTAAATAATTCCAATGACTACGCAGACGCTAATTAAGGCGATAGGGTAGTTTAATCCTTCCAAATAGGGTTTTTGAACAACACCTTCCGTCTGCGCATTGGAAACTAAAAAGGTCGCAATGGCTGGCATTAATCCACCAAAAACACCATTCCCAATGTGGTAAGGCAAGGACATCGAGGTATATCGAATTTTGGTAGGGAACATTTCCACTAAAAAGGCGGCGATGGGACCATAGGCCATCGTCACGAAAGAAATCAAGAAAAACACATAGCCGACTAACGTCCACTGGTCTTTCTCGTTAATTTTAATGCTGATTTTCGATTCTGTTTTTTCAGGTGAAATCTCTGTGATGACATTTTTGTAGGAACTTCCATCCGTAAACTCTTTGGTTACCGTAGTCGTTTTACCCTTTAGAATCATCTTTTCTGAACCCGGGACAACTGTTTTATTCGTCACATCCACGATTTTATACATTTGATCAAAAATAGGGCGGTAGGAGAACACGGCGATTATCATCCCCGCCATCATAATGCCTTTGCGACCGATTTTATCTGATAAGGCACCAAAAATCACGAATAAAGGAGTGCCTAACAAAAGCCCAATAACTAAAATGGTATTCGTTTGAATGTCATCCAGATTACAGATTTTTAAGAGGAAAGTTTGGGCATAAAACTGGCCCGTATACCAAACCAAACCTTGTCCCATCGTCGCCCCGAAAAGCGCTAATAGCACATATTTCAGGTTTAGTTTATTGCCAAAAGATTCTTTTAAGGGGTTTTTGCTGATATTTCCCTCTGCTTTGGCCTGCGCAAACATAGGTGACTCCTCCATGTTTTTACGGATTAAAAGAGAAACAAGCACCATCAAAATAGAAACGAGAAATGGAATACGCCAGCCATATTCATCGAATGCTTCTTTGCTCATGGATGACCTAGTGGCCATAATAACGGCCAAGGAGATGACAAGACCTAAAGTGGCGGTTGTCTGAATCCACGAAGTGAAAAATCCGCGTCTTTGTGCGGGCGCGTGTTCCGCCACATACGTTGCGGCTCCACCATATTCACCGCCTAACGCAAGTCCTTGTAAGAGACGTAA
>JBJTMW010000123.1:0-6020 GCA_046070715.1 Aquirufa sp.
ATTTTGAACTTGCTTCGAACGACTAAGCCTTCAAAAGAAGGTAAAATCGTGACAAACTCATCAAGCGATAAATCGGTACGCGTCTCCACCTCGAATCCTAGATTCGTTAGCCCTTCTGCCATCGAAGGGTGAACCTCGTCGACGATCAACACTTTACGCATTCATTCGGTTTTTTACGAGATCTAACGTTAAAAATAAGGCCTGAAGGAAAGAACCTGGATCGGCTACGTTTTGGCCAGCAATATCATAAGCCGTTCCGTGATCAGGTGACGTGCGAATGACTGGTAAACCAGCTGTAAAATTCACTCCAGAGTCAAATGCGATGTATTTGAAAGGAATCAATCCTTGATCATGGTACATGCCTAAAACGCCATCAAACTCCTTGAATTGCGCTTTTCCGAAAAATCCATCCGCCGGATAAGGCCCAAAAACCAAGTTGCCCTTCGTTCTAAATTCATCCACCACCGGTTGAATAATCTCTACTTCTTCTTGGCCTAACAGCCCTGATTCTCCTGCGTGTGGATTTAAACCCAACACGGCTAAACGAGGTTTATCGATCGAGAAATCCTCCTTTAAACTCTTTAAGAATAAAGTGATTTTTGTACGCAATAAATCGGCATTTAATGCCTTAGAAACCTCTAATAGAGGAATGTGGCCGGTGGCTACGCCCATTCTAAAACCATCCGAAACCATCATCATAAGAGACGATTTTGCTTCGAAACGATCGGTTAAATATTCGGTATGTCCAGGGAATTTAAAATCCTCGGATTGGATGTTATGTTTATTAATGGGAGCCGTAACGAGTGCGGAAATTAATCCGCGATCTAGGTCGTTTGCAGCTCTTTCTAAGCAATCAAATGCCGCTTTTCCGGCTTCCTTGGTCTCTTTTCCCGGTTCTACCACGGTCGATGAGTCGTCCCAACAGTTGATGACAAAGCTTTCACCCGATTTGGCTTCGGAGGCTTCTTTGATCACGGCGATGGACCATTCTTTTAATTCGAATTTTTGGCGGTAAAAATCAAGCACTTTGGCAGAACCATAAATCACAGGCGTACACCACTTTAGCAAGCGTGGGCTGGCTAAGGATTTCAAGATTACTTCCGGTCCGATTCCGTTGTAATCTCCTAATGTGATACCGATGATAGGTTTCATAAAAAGCAATTTTTTGTTCGACCTGCAAGTTAAGAAAATTCGCTCGAAGGCGGTAGAATTATTTTTCTTGGTAACGAACCCAATAAATATGGTACTTTTTTAAGTTTTACCAAATAAAATGCGGTATTCGATGCGAGTTTCACAATATATTTAGCATTTTTGTTAGAATCTCCTATCATACTGATTATGCCAAAATCATACGTCAAAAAAATCTCTAGTTTATTAATCGCTAATCGTGGCGAGATCGCTATTCGAATCATGCGCGCTGCGTCCGAATTAGGAATTCGCACCGTAGCCGTTTACACGTTCGAGGATCGCTATTCTTTGCACCGCTATAAAGCGGACGAAGCGTACCAAATAGGGAAAGACGACGAACCCTTAAAGCCTTACTTGGATATCGAGGGCTTGATTTCTTTATGTAAATCGAAGAAAATCGACGCAATCCATCCAGGATATGGTTTCTTGTCGGAGAACGTGGTTTTGGCAACACGTTGCCGGGAGGAGGGAATCGTTTTTGTGGGTCCATCTCCAGAAGCGATGAACGCGCTAGGCGATAAAGTGGCTGCGAAAGTGGCTGCTTTGAAGGCCAATGTACCTATGATTGAGGATTCGAAAGGGGATTTGTCCGATTATTCTTTGGCCCTATCTGAAGCGAAACGCATTAAATTCCCCGTGATGGTGAAAGCGGCTGCCGGTGGTGGTGGACGTGGAATGCGTGTAGTGAGAACGGAAGAGGAACTAGAAAAGGCGTATCAAGAGGCGAAGAATGAAGCGAAAAATGCCTTTGGAGATGACACCTTGTTCATCGAGAAATTTATCGATGACCCGAAGCACATCGAGGTACAATTATTAGGGGATCAGCACGGAAATTTAGTGCATTTGTACGAGCGCGATTGTTCGGTACAAAGACGTTTCCAAAAAGTAGTGGAGATCGCTCCCTCTTTTGGTTTAAAAGAAGAAACGAAACAAAAATTATACGCTTACGCGCTTTCCATCGGTAAAGCCGTCAATTATTATAACGCCGGAACGGTGGAGTTTTTGGTCGATAAAGACGAAAATATCTACTTCATCGAGGTAAATCCGCGTATTCAAGTAGAACATACGATTACGGAAGAGGTGACGGGCATCGATATCGTCCGTACACAGATTCTAATTGCTCAAAATTATAAATTATCGGATCCAGGTATTTTCATCCAAAACCAAGCGGACATTCCGTTAAAGGGCTTTGCGATCCAATGCCGTATCACAACGGAAGATCCAGCAAATGGATTTAAGCCGGATTTTGGAACCATCATTGCCTATAGAAATGCGGCTGGTTTTGGTATCCGTTTGGACGAAGGATCGTCGTATCCAGGGGTGAAAATTTCGCCCTACTTCGATTCGATGTTAGTGAAGGTGTCTGCCAAAGGCCGCACGCTTCGCGGTGCGTCCGAGCGCTTAAATCGCGCGCTGACCGAATTTCGAATTCGTGGGGTAAAAACCAACATCCCGTTCTTACGCAACGTCATCACGCACCCGGTCTTCCAAGAAGGCCATTGCACGGTTCCATTCATTGCAAACCACCCGGAATTATTCAACTTCAAACCGACCCGCGACCGCTCAACCAAGGCGATTCGCTACCTGGGAGAAGTTATCGTCAACGGAAATCCGGATGTGAAAGTGAAGCCAACGGCTCCCTTCCGCACCCCGATCATCCCCTACGTGGATCCGATGGCGGAATACCCAAAAGGAAACAAACAATTATTAACGGAAATGGGTCCGGAGAAATTCGCGAAGCACATCCGTGATGCGAAGCAAATCTATTTCACGGATACAACTTTCCGGGACGGACACCAATCGCTTTTGGCGACTCGAGTTCGTACCCAAGATATGTTAGCCGTGGCAGACGGATTTGCGAAATCTTTCCCTCAATTTTTCTCGATGGAGGTTTGGGGTGGCGCGACCTTCGACGTGGCGATGCGTTTCTTGCAAGAATCTCCTTGGAAACGTCTGCAAGAATTCCGCGAGGCGATGCCTAATATGCTTTTGCAAATGCTTTTCCGCGGTTCAAACGCGGTAGGCTATTCGGCTTATCCAGACAATTTGATTGAGAAATTCGTGGAGAAATCCTCCGAAGCCGGTGTCGATGTCTTCCGCATTTTTGATTCCTTGAACTGGATCGATGCGATGAAAGTGTCGATTAAAGCGGTTCGCGAACGCACGCCGGGCATCGCAGAAGCAGCGATTTGCTACACAGGTGACGTCTTTACGAACGAGAAATACAATCTGCAATACTACGTGGATATGGCGCGTCAGCTGGAAGATGCAGGCGCTCACATGTTAGCGATTAAGGATATGGCTGGTCTTTTGCGTCCATTCCAAGCAGAAAAATTAGTCACAGAATTAAAGAAAGCGGTGGATTTACCGATCCACTTGCACACCCACGATACGGCCTCTGTTCAATCTGCGACCTATTTAAAGGCGATTGAAGCGGGTGTGGATATTGTGGATGGCGCCTTAGGAGCCATGTCAGGTTTGACCTCTCAGCCTAATCTGAATTCGTTGGTAGCGATGATGCAAGGTCACGCGAAGGCGTCAGATTTGGATTTAGACTTATTAAACGAATACTCGAATTATTGGGAGGCAGTGCGTACGATGTATACGCCGTTTGAATCTGAACTGAAAGCGGGAACCGCGGAGGTTTACAATAATGAGATTCCGGGCGGTCAATACACGAACTTGCGTGGCCAGGCGATTGCGTTGGGCGTAGGCGACAAGTTCGAGCAATTGAAGCGCAATTACACGGAGGCGAATACGCTTTTTGGTGATATTGTGAAAGTTACTCCATCCTCGAAAGTGGTAGGGGATATGGCGATCTTTATGACGGCTAATTCATTGACGGCGGAGGATGTATATGCCAAAGGCGCTACGTTATCATTCCCTGAATCCGTTAAAGATTTCTTCAAAGGCGGCTTAGGTCAGCCATACCAAGGATTCCCGAAACAACTACAGGAGATCATCCTAAAAGGTGAACACGCCATCGAAGGTCGACCAAACGACCATTTAGCACCGATTGACTTCGACGCTGACTTTAAGTCCTTTACGAAGAAATTCCCAGAGGCAGAAGACGGATTCTACGATTATTTATCGTACAAAATGTACCCCAAAGTATACGAAGACTATTACAAGAATTCGGCCTTATTCGGTGAATTATCGGCTCTTCCTACGCCGGCCTTTTTCTATGGCTTGAAGCAGGATGAGGAGATTATGATCACGATCGAACCAGGTAAAACCATCATCGTGAAGTTCTTGTATATGTCCGAGCCAGACGAGTCAGGTCTGCGCAACGTGACTTTTGAATTGAATGGCCAGGCTCGCCGCATTAAGATTTTGGACAAAAACGTCAAAGTCGAACGCGCGCAACACGCGAAAGCGAAAGTAAAAGGCGACATTGGAGCGCCATTGCAAGGACGATTGTCTCGTATTTTGGTGAAACCAGGTGACGAGGTGAAATTAAATGCCCCATTATACGTGATCGAGGCGATGAAGATGGAATCGATTGTTTCGGCACCGTTTGAGGGAATCGTGGGGAACGTTTTATTAACGGAAGGAACGGTAGTGGAGCAAGAGGATTTAGTGTTGACTTTGGAAGAAGCGAAACTGCCAGAGCCAGACGTGGAAGAATACTTATTTGTTTACGGAACTTTGCGCCGCGACTGTGGAAACGATTTACACCGCTTAATCGCGCGTAATTCGGACTACATTGGGATGGCGACCTACCAAGGTCAAATGTACCAAGTAGCGGATTATCCAGGGATTATCCCGTCAGACGACGCGAAAGATCAAGTCGTAGGCGAATTGTATTTATTGTCCAATACGATCAAATTATTGAACGTGTTAGACGAATACGAGGAGTTTAATACGGACAAACCAGCGGAAAGTCTATTCGTTCGCGAGCAAGTAAAAGTAAGCTTGAAAGGCAAGGAAATCGAAACTTACGCGTATTTATATAACAAGAAGATCGACCCTAAAACGCGTATCGCGTCTGGGGATTATGTAAAAGGCTAATGAAAAAAATTGTCCTTTTTTGCTTGTTCTCATTCGCCTTGCACGCGCAAAGTCCGCTGCTGAAGGCGCACGCGCATAATGATTACGAGCATGAAAGGCCGTTTTTTGAGGCATTTCAATTAGGTTTTGGTTCCATCGAAGCGGACGTATATGCCTTGAATGGCGAATTATTAGTGGGACATGAACGCGCCCACTTAAGCCTGAATCGTAATTTGAAGGATTTGTATATTGATCCTATCATTCGTGTCTTGAAGGCAAATAAAGAGGGTAATTTTCATCAATTATTAATTGATTCGAAGACCTCTGCGGATTCCACCTTGCCGCTCATTATTGCTGCTTTGAAGCCGCACGCGGAAATCATTCAGCAAAAAGGCTTTCGCATTGTCATCTCCGGAAACCGTCCTAAACCTTCCCAATACATCGAATCACCCGCTTGGATTACCTTTGATGGACGATCGGATGAGCGTTTTCCTACCAATAAAGTGGTGTTGGAGAGTGAATCGATGTTGAAATTCGGCTTTTGGAATGGACAAGGTCCTATTTCTGCAGCTTTAAAAGAAAAACTCAAAAACTACGTGGATCAAGTCCATGCAAACGGCCGAAAAGTACGTCTTTGGGCTACCCCAGATTCCCTTTTAGGCTTTCAGGCCTTGCTAGATATCGGGGTGGATTACATCGGTACCGATAAGTTGAGCCTCTTGGCGGACTATTTGAAATTTAGCGAGAGTAAATAAGCTGTAGCTGAGGCTTTTACAATAAAACCTCTTCCTATGACAACTAGACGCGAATTTCTTGTTAAATCCTCTTTATTTTCTGTAGCA
>JBJTMW010000124.1:0-3288 GCA_046070715.1 Aquirufa sp.
AATAATTTTTTCATGTAATTCAGCTATATTTGGGGATAAGGAGTGCCTTTGTAAAGATAATAAATATCATCGACTTATGAACTTAGCTGATCTACGCTTAAACTACCAAAAAGGAGAATTGCACGAACAACACGTACATCCAGATCCTTTTGCTCAATTTGCTATTTGGTTTAAGGAAGCCCAATCAGCGGAGGTTCCTGAGCCTAACGCCATGTTCTTAAGCACACTAAGTGCAACAGGTCGTCCATCTGGTCGTATTGTATTATTGAAAACAGTAGACCACGGTTTCAGTTTTTTTACGAATTACGAATCCCGTAAAGGCCAAGAATTAGCCTTCACATCGCAGGCATCTATCACCTTTTTTTGGGGGGAATTAGAACGCCAAATCCGTATCGAAGGCCACGTCGAAAAACTCTCTGTTGAATTATCTACCGCTTATTTTCATTCCCGTCCGCGTGAATCTCAATTAGGCGCCTGGGTATCAGAACAAAGTGCCCGCGTAGATTCCCGCGAAGTATTACAAGCTCGGTACGCTGAGTTAGCCGCAGAATACGAAGGTAAAGAGATTCCTAAACCTGATCATTGGGGTGGTTATCGCCTAGTGCCTGATTATTTTGAATTTTGGCAAGGCAGACCTTCACGTTTGCACGACCGCGTGGTGTATGATGCTAGGGGGAAAGATGGTTGGGAGTGTTATCGGGTGGCGCCTTAAAAAGCGGCGCTGGCGCTTTTATAGAGTATAGATAATAGAGTATAGATAGTAGATTAGAGAGTAGAGATAGGAGAGTTTAGATTCATCTGAGCCCATCTATACTCTATAATCTATAATCTCTACTCTAAAATTTTCTTCTCCAAGGTCTTCTGACTCTGAAACCCCTCTCCATACTTCACCCCAATCTTATGACCCATCTCCAACGCGCGCGCTTGGATGAAATTTAAAAAGTCAGGGCTAGAGATATAGGAAGCCGGTTCAGCAGAATTAGGGTCAAAGAATTGACTCTTGAAAGCGCGGATAGCTGCTTCTTTTTGATCCCAATGGGCTGTGATATCAATCACGAAATCAGGTTCTAGATACCGATCTTGAATGTAATGGTAGACTTGTTTAGGTCTCCAGGCAGGAAGGTCGCCGGTTTTGATTTGGCGTAAACCCGATAAAAAACAGGCATCAATTGCTAATTGTGCCCCTTTTCCATGGTCTGGGTGACGGTCTTCTAGGGCATTCGCCAGCACGATATCGGGTTGGTATTTGCGAATGATTTCGATAAGTTTTAACTGGGTTTCCTCGTCATTTCTAAAGAAGCCATCACGGATGCCTAGGTTTTCGCGGGCGTGTATGCCTAAGATTTTTGTGGCATCAGCGGATTCTTGCAGACGTATTTCGGGTGTTCCTCGCGTGCCTAATTCACCGAGGGTCAAATCGACGATTCCTACTTTTTTGCCAGCAGCAATGTGGGATATAATGGTTCCAGCGCAGCTTAATTCAGCGTCGTCTGGATGAGCGGCCATCACGAGGATATCTAATTTCATAGCGATAAATGGGCGATTAATGGATGCGAATTCGGCGCCCAGCTCGGATGACCGAAGAGCTCTTCATTCCATTTAATTTCTTCAATTTAGCAATCGAAACGCCGGTACGTCTAGCGATAGCACCTAGGGTATCACCTTGACGCACTTTCGTCCAAGCTTTTGTTCTGGAACGCACTTTATCTCCTACTGCACCATATTCGTTTTTCAACGATAAGGAGCGAATGTCAAAAGAGCGTGCGGTAATGATAATGTGATCCGAAACGGGTTCGAACGGACTGAAGTTGTAAACGTTCTTCGGGTTCATGGGATTACCCTCATAACGCGTCTCAAAGTGCAAATGAGAACCCGTACTACGTCCTGTATTTCCGCCCACACCGATCTGATCTCCCGCTTTGACAATGGTCCCAGGCTCTAAACCAGGAGACGCTAAGTGACCATACAATGTCTCAAAGCCATTATAGTGGCGCACTAAGACGTAATTTCCATAACCTGATCGATCGTAATGACTGACGCGGACAATTCCATCAAATACCGAGAAGACGGGATAACCGGTCTCTAAATCTAAATCGACACCCGCGTGCAGACGTCCCCAGCGTGGTCCAAAAGGACTCGTCTGCTTCACAATCTCTAGAGGAGCAGCCCAGTTACGTCCAGCTGCTGTGTTGTATAATTCGATGTCGACCGGTTCGTCAAATTCTTTGGCATCAATATCATAGGGGTCTATGATTTTTGTATCCCATATCGCATAGTAGGACGCCACTGAAACAAAATCCTCTGTACCTTCCGGTGCAGCCTCTTCTTCGATCTCCACAATCAGATTCTCGCCTTCGTCGATGGACGTGGTGTCGAAATTACTGATGCTCGCATTGACCATTTTAATGGGCTCGAACTTGCGTTCCTGTAATTCAGAGCCAGCCGTAACCCCCACGGATTCCGTCTCATTTCTGAATTGCAAAGGGGGAAGTTCATCTAATTCATCCTTCTTCTTGTTCTTTTCTTGGAAAAGTTGGGAATTGGATTTGACTTCGATTTCTGTTTTTTTCTTGAATAAATTCCGCTCTTGTGCCTTCAGACTAAAGCCCGACAGCATCAGAATACATCCAAAAATATAGGTAATTAACCTCATACGTTTCTATTAATGTAAATTGTTCGCGGCTAACCAACGTTCCGCGTCCAATGCCGCCATACATCCGCTACCTGCGGCTGTAATCGCTTGGCGATAAATCGTGTCTTGCACGTCACCACAGGCGAAAACGCCTTCGATGTTCGTACGCGCACTTCCTTTTTCTGTGAGTAAATACTCTTGAGCGTCCATCTCTAATTGTCCTTTGAATATAGACGTATTAGGCTGGTGACCAATTGCTACAAAGAAACCAGTTAAGGCAATTTCTTCTGTTGCTTTTGTGACATTATTCACGATGCGAATGCCGGTTACCCCGTTTGCATCCCCTAAAATTTCTTCTGTTTCTGAGTTCCAATGGATCTCGATTTTCGGGTTATTCTTCACGCGCTCTTGCATAATCAAGGAAGCACGCATTTCGCCACGACGTACGATTAAGTGTACTTTGGTACATAAATTCGCTAAATAACTTGCCTCTTCAGCGGCAGTATCTCCTGCACCCACCACGGCTACGGTTTGGTTGCGGTAGAAAAATCCATCACAAACGGCACAAGCGGAAACGCCTAGGCCATTAAATTTTGTTTCTCCTTCTAATCCTGACCATTTCGCACTGGCTCCAGTGGCGATAATGACTGCATCTG
>JBJTMW010000125.1:0-9365 GCA_046070715.1 Aquirufa sp.
GTGGGCCAATACATCTTGCATGGAAAATAAGCTCTGGAAGGTTTTAGGTACCGGCTTCGGGATCGCTGTCACATTAGGCGGAACCGTGGGAACCGGCATCTTACGTAAACCAGGCCCCATTGCAGCTTCCCTACAAGACCCAGGATTAATCCTCAGCTTATGGGTTTTAGTAGCCATTTATGCCTTATTAGGGGTGAGCTGTGTGTTGGAATTAAGTTTATCCATTCCCAAAGCAGGTTCTTGGTATGGCTATGCGGAACGGGCTTTTGGCCGTTATATCGGTTTTTTAGTGGGACTAACGAGCTGGTTAGGAACGGTAACCGCCTTAGGTTTTGGATCTTATACGTTTAGCGAATACCTCATCATCGTTTTCCCCAGCTTAAGCCCTTATGTAGTCTATTGCGCCATTGGGATCCTCGCAATATTGTGGTTTTTCCATCAATTAGGGGTGGTGATGGCCGGCAAATCCCAAGAATGGCTGAGTGGCATCAAGGCTTTGGCCCTACTCATTTTCATCGCCATCTGCTTTGCCTACGGTAATGGAGGCGTTTTCTTGCAGAAAACGACGGCCCCTACTGGATTGCCTTTAACGACCGGCATCATGACGGCCTTGTTGTCCATCTTTTATGCATTCGACGGCTGGCACACGGCAAGTTATTTCACAGAAGAAAATAAGGACCCGGTTAAATCCATGCCAAAATCGATGTTCATCGGCGTCATCATCGTCGCATTTATCTACTTATTGATCAATGTGGGCATCTTGTACAGCCTACCACTCGAAACCCTTTCAACGAGTAAATTAGCGGCCGCTGATACGATGAAAGCCTTGTTTGGCGCGGATATGGGCCGCTGGATTACCATCTTTTTGATGTTGAGTATCCTGGGAATATTAAACACACAGGTGATGTTCGCCCCGCGGGTAATCTATTCGATGAGTCGGGATGGATTGTTTTTCAAACAGGCCGAAAAAGTAAATGCGGCAGGTTCTCCCACCACCGCCACCCATTTAACCGTCTTCTCCGCCTGCCTTTTCTTATTAGCCGGCAAAGAAATAAATGAACGTCTCTCTGATATTGCGACCTTCTTTTTTGTGGCTAGTTATTTAGCTGGATTTGCGTCTTTGTTGCGCCTTCGTGTGAGCGAACCTGATTTAAAGCGTCCTTATGTAGCTTGGGGATATCCCGTTTTACCGTGGGTATTAGTGATCATCTCTACCCTATTTTTGATAGGCACCCTGGTGACCAATCTGGGAAGTGTGGTGTATGTGGTGGGGTTTGTGGTTGTGAGCTATCTAGTATATCGAAGAATGGAGAGTAGAGATAATAGAGCATAGAGTAGAGATAATAGAGTAGAGATGGTTTATATTGAGTCTTTTCTCTTTACTCTATAATCTTTACTCTATAATCTCTACTCTATAATCTCTACTCTATTTTAGTGTATCGCCCTCAAAAACTCCACCACCGACTTCTTTATATCCCTAACAGACGCATTACCCAGATTAGATAGTACGGAGAAGGCCAGTGTCTTACCGTCTTTGGTAAGATAATAACCCGAAAGATCATAGGTATTTCCGAAGGAGCCAGACTTTGCCCAAATTCGGATGCCCTCATTCAGATCCTGCACGTTGCGCATCGTGCCCGTTTTACCCGCCTCAGGCAATAAAGTGTGCAAACGATCCGGAGCGACTTCCTTAGCTAATAACTCCAGGATGCGGATGAAATCCTTTGGCCTAATTAAATTATAACGTGATAAACCGGAACCATCAACCCAGCGAATATCAGTCAAAAATTCATTACCTGGCTCTTTTTTCAGATTCTCAATCACCTGCGCAAGATCCCAGCCTTTCTCTGCAGCGATCATAACTAAAAGCTGTTCAGCTATCGAATTATCACTTTCGTGCAACATGGGCAGGTACAAACTATCCATTTTGCCAGCATAGAAAATGCGGGCATCTGGATGTACCGCGAGCGGCAACGTCTCCACCGATTTATGCAGCGTGTCCGCTAATAAAAAAGCCGTCATATCGGGGGAAGTGATAAATGGCACGTCTTGAGATCCATATTTCTCTGAAGTCAAAACGGGTAATTCAAACTGATTTTTCAAGCGATTACGACGAACCTCTAGGGTAGTTCCAGTTTTAGCCACAGCCTCAAATACGTCCGGCATAATCTTCCAGCGTTTCGCCGAAGCTGAAAAATTCACCAAATTCGCATACAATGGCATATCCGATATTTCTGCCGAATAGTGGTCATTGTAATCATCCCAAGCCCAGCCTGAGCCTAAAATGGGTAATGGTTTCAAAGGCGCCCCGTACACTACTACTTTCGATGAAGCCGCTAAGAAATCACGCAAGGCGGTGTTCTTGATGGTAGGATGCAGGTTAGAAATATCGCCGGTACCCCAGAAAAAGAGGGTATCCTTGGTTTCGCGGTATTTAAAGGAAGGGATTTGGCTACCTAGAATTCGATTAGCTTGCAAAAAGGTCAACAACTTCATGTTGGAAGCCGGCATGAAATATTGATCCGCATTCTTTTCGAATAATACCTTACCAGAAGCAAGGTCCTTGATCATGACACCACTGGCCCGCTGAGCGAGGCTAGATTCCGTGAAGGCGATCTGCAAATGGGAGCTTTGGCAACCTGCTAAAGCCAGCATGAATAAAAAGGCGAGATTTTTCATACGATAAAGGTAAAAGGTTTTCGTATTTTTGGGCTCATTTTAACCAAAAGAATGCTCGTAGGCTTTGTCATTTTTTACCTTGCGCTGAACCTGGCCGTGGGCTGGTGGGCTAGCAAGAAGGTACATTCGACGCAGGATTTCGTGTTAGCTGGGCGTTCCTTGCCGTTTGCACTGGCCACAATGGTGACTTTCGCGACCTGGTTTGGGTCTGAAACGATTTTAGGAGCGCCTAAAGAATTCGTGCACGGTGGGGTTTTAGCCATTATTGAGGAGCCTTTTGGCGCGGCGGTGGGATTATTTTTAGTGGGTGCGATTTATGCGCGAAAGCTGTATCCGTTGCCGGTTTTGACCTTTAGTGATTATTTCAGATTACGTTTTGGTGCCTTTTCAGAGAAGCTTTCGGCACTTATTATGATCCCCTCGTATTTTGGCTGGATTTCCGCGCAATTAGTGGCTTTAGGGCTCACGATGCACCTTTTATTACCTATTTCTGTGGAGATGGGCATCATCATAGGCGCGCTCTTAGTGATGGCCTACACGCTTTTAGGAGGTATGTGGTCGATCTCCGTAACCGACTTTTTCCATAACATCATCCTCATTGCAGGGCTCTTATTTTTAGCCTATTTATTATGGGCCAAAGTCCCAGATTTCAACCAACTCATCACCTCTCAACCTAAAGGTTTCTTCCGGGCTATCCCGCTAGAAAACACGTGGAAAGATTGGCTCGTGTATGGGGCGGCTTGGATTACGATCGGTTTTGGATCCATTCCGCAACAAGATATTTTCCAACGCGTCATGTCTGCCAAGAGCGAGAAAATCGCCGCCCGGGCGAGTGTGGCGGCCGGCGCGATGTATTTAACGGTGGCGCTTTTGCCCTTGTTGATTGCTTTTATCGCGGTTCGTTTATATCCCTCGCTCTTGTCGGAAGACGATTTATTGATTCCTACCTTGGTGATGAAATTCACCCCCAGGGCGATGCAAGTGTTGTTTTTAGGGGCGTTACTTTCTGCCTTATTGAGTACGACTTCCGGGGCGATTTTAGCGCCCGCATCTGTGTTAGGGGAAAATATTCTGAAACCCTTGATGCGCCAGCCCTCTGATAAGACCGTGTTATTATTTATCCGGATATCAGTGGTGTTAGTGACTTTGGCCTGTATTATTATGGCTATTGAACGCCAAAACATCTTCGAACTCGTAGGTGAAGCATCCGCTTTCAGTCTCGTTTCCCTCTTTATTCCGCTGAATGCGGGTCTTTGGTGGAAGAGAACGACACCTTGGGGAAGTCATTTGAGTATGGTATTGGGATTAGTGTTTTGGGGCTATTTTCACTTTATCAGCCCTTCTGAAATTCCAGCGGTCTGGTTTGGACTATTAGCCGGATTGATCGGCTTATTGGCAGGAAATCAGATTAAAGCCAAATCTGCTTAAGCGTTCCCACGTATTGCCCTTTCTTTCCGGTGTGAATAAAATCCAAAATGGCGTCATTGAGGGCTGGATAGATATTCAATTCAGCGATTTTATCTGCAGAAACCCACACCAGATCATTTGCCGTCGTTTCATCCGGATGTAGCTGCGGAATTCCCCCCACAATATCCCCTTCAAAAATCAGGTGGGCACAAGCTGCGAAATCAGACGTAGCGTGCACTTGACCTACCGCAATGAGTTCGCCCACTTCCACCTCGATACCTAATTCCTCCTCACATTCACGCGCAATACAAACAGGGAATGTCTCGCCGGCATCTACGTTTCCCCCTGGCAATGCGAATTTACTGCCACCCGCATAATCATAGCGCAAAAATAGCACGTGATTATTTTCGATGATGAGCGCAGCTGGTCTAATTCGCATAGGGTTGGAGTTGTTTGAAAGGTTAAATATACCATTAGATTTCCTAAATTGCAGGCAAAATGAACGTGTTGATATGCAAATAAGAGAAATTTGTCAGCAGATGGAAGCTTGGGCCCCCTTAGCCTGGCAAGAATCCTATGATAACGCCGGAGTACTTCTAGGAGATAGCTCAGCAGAAGTAAAAGGCGTATTAATCAGCCTAGATTGCACGGAAGACGTGGTCGACGAAGCCATTAAAAAAGGTTGCAACTTGATCATCTCTCACCATCCCATCATTTTCTCGGGCTTGAAGCGAATTACTGGCGCGAACTATGTAGAGCGAACAGTGATCAAAGCTATCCAAAACCATATTGCCCTGTACGCATCCCACACGAATTTAGATCATGCTCCTAAAGGGGTAAGTTATCATTTAGCGTCGAAATTAGGCATCACGGGTCAGGTAATGAAACCGATGCGCGATGCTTTGAAAGCTTTGCAGTATTATGTTCCTGCTTCGCATGAGGTTAGCGTCCGGGAGGCTTTACACGCTGCTGGAGCAGGAAATATAGGCGAATATACCTCCTGCAGTTTCAGCCAGGAGGGTTTAGGTCGTTTTCAGCCATCCGATGAGGCGAATCCGCATACGGGTTCGGCTGGTATATTATCCGAAGTTCCGGAGGTAAAAGTCGAGATGATTTTCCCTTCACACCTTTCTGCTCCGATTTTGAATGCTTTAAAATCTGCCCATCCCTACGAAGAAGTGGCCTATTCGATTCTTTCGCTGGATAATTCGTGGCAAGAGGTAGGTTCTGGCTATGTGGGAACCTTGGAAAAACCGTTGTCACCTGAGGAGTTTATTGCTTTTGCCAAAAACCGTCTAGGCCTACAAGCCCTCAAACATACGGCACTACCCTTAGGCCCGATTTCAAAGGTGGCGGTTTGTGGTGGAGCCGGAAGTTTCTTAATTAAGGAGGCTGTAAAACAAGGTTGCGATGCCTATATTACGGCTGACATTAAGTACCACGAGTTTTTTGACGCAGAAAATCAATGTTTACTTATCGATGTGGGGCATTACGAATCTGAAGTGATGATTATTGATGCGATACATGACTATTTATCAAAAAAAATTAGTAATTTTGCCGTTCTGAAAAGTGAGACCAATACCAATCCGGTCCGTTTCGCTTAAAACGAGAGAGGTTAGACAATTCAAATAAATTAGAATAATGGCTACAGTTACCGAAACAACGATTGCCCAAAAGTTAGAGGCCCTTTTAAAGCTTCAAACAATTGATACAAACTTAGATTCTATCCGCAAGGTTCGTGGTGATTTACCCGAAGAAGTTCGTGATTTAGAAGACGAGATCATGGGTTTAGAGACTCGTTTGGCTAAATTTCAGCAAGACGTTGCTGATTTCGAAGAGCAAATTGCTAACTACAGAATCGCAAAGAAAAACTCTGACAACTTAATCATTAAGTACAAAGAGCAACAAATGAACGTACGCAATAACCGCGAATTCGATGCAATTTCTAAAGAAATTGAATTGCAAGGAATCGAAATGGAGATTGCAGACAAGCGTATCAAAGAAATCGACTTCAAAGTTTTGAACAAAAACGACGAAATCGCTGGCGTAGAATCGAATTTATTCGAGCGTAAAAAAGACTTAGAGATCAAACAAACTGAATTGCAAGTAATCATCGCTGAAAGCGAAGAAGATGAGCAAAAATCCTTGAAAGATCGCGAGAAAGCGGTAAAATCCGTAGACGAGCGCCTTTTCAAATCCTACACAAAATTACGCGACAACGCACGCAACGGCTTAGCGGTTGTTTTAGTGAAGCGTGGTGCGTGTGGCGGCTGTTTCAGCTCTGTTCCACCACAACGTCAAACAGACATCAAAGACAAGAAGAAAATCTTAGTTTGCGAGCATTGCGGACGTGTTTTCGCTGGTGTGGAAGATGTAATCCCAGCACCAGAGAAAGAAAAGAAATCACGCGCTAAAGCAACTCCTGCTGCAGCGAAAGCAGAAGCTGCTGCTGAGTAGTTTCAACTAAAATAAAAGGGAAAAGCCCGCTAGAGATAGCGGGCTTTTTTTGTATCAAATTGACGGAAACTCCAATTTAAATTTCCACTCAACTGAATTTAACTTAGTTTTAATCTGATCCAATTCTTCCAAAATTGAATTAAATGAAGGTGGATTACTTTCATAAATCATCTCATCAACCATTTTGTTGTAATCACCTTCCCATAATCTGAGTAAGTGGGATGGAGGAACTGGGTTTATTAAATGGGGATGATGCCTATTATAATTCACTCCCCCTAAGCGATTATATTCATATCGATGTTTAACAATTTTAGCATACAAAACAGGATCTCTAAGAGCTAAATCTGCTATTCCAGCTTGATTTAATTTGACAATGTCATACAGATGTCTACTCATTCTATTCACTCTGAATTTCTCGTCCGGCCTTTGGTATTCCTCCTGAAGCAAAAATACTTTTTCCAAAAACGTTCTAATAGGCTCCACTGTAGGTATCTGAATAAAAGGCTTAGCAAATGTCTGAGTAGGGAAAAACTCATCCACGAGTGACCCGAAAGATCGCAAACTTGAAGGCTCCATTAATGACCTACAACCTAATTCAATTTGAATTCTAGGATTAAGGTAGTCATTCGAAGAAATTATACTTGGATAGTATATCTCGATAATTTTGGGATCTTGATCACTCGAAATATAAGCAGGCACCTGAAAGTCGACATCAAGGAGTTCTTTTTGAATAAATTTGGCTTTCAACTCGTTTAAAAAATGACCAGAGGTGAAACTACTGGATGCTTTACGTAATTCAGTTCTCTGATTTCTAGAAAGTAAGCCTTCAAACCCAAAATAGGATTCAGAAATTGCTAAATCCACATCTTCTGAAAACCGTTCAATTAAATGCCATGCTTTACTTAATGAAGTGCCTCCTTTAAACACCATAAACTTAGCTACATCCAATTCGAAAACACAAGATAAGGTTTGTACGACCCACCAATCTTTCTCAACAGCAAAAGGGGACAAACCTGTAGATTCTGCTATTTGTTCATAAACGCCTCGACGAGTTTCCTCAGCCACCCCATTCCACCCTTGCATACCATTTGTTTTTTATAAAGCTTTCCGCATGATGGCTCTTATCCATTCTGGCGCTAATTTAATATCATGTTGTACATGAGTTACCTCTTCATTACGCAAATGGCCTAGAATAATGTTGATCTCCTGATCAGTTACCTGATTCTTACCTATGTCTTTCAAAGCCTGAATAACAAGACCACTTATTTTTCCTTTCGCTGCCAAATTTTTAGGAACTGATTTTTTAAATACAATCTTCCTCCGCCCAATTTCAATTTTTCTTGCAGCTCCATCTGTCAAATACACCACATTCATGGGAACTTGAGTGGATAATCCAAGTGCATTCAATGCCAAAGCACCTGTAGGCATAATCCTAGCCATATCCCTTCTACTTATTGCTAGTGCTATCAGTTCTGCAGTGGGCAGCAACTCCCCTAACACAGGACTAACATCTAACTGGGCATAAATTCCACGCGCCACTCTACTTAACTTACCTTGGTTAACTAAACGCTCTAAGGCTTTAGCAATGGATTTAGCAGAGCCAAATTCAACAAAGTCCTCCGTAAAAAAAAGAGAGCCCTTGGTAATCTTACTAACTTTATCAAGTATCAGATATTCAAAACTAGTAGAATGCATAAATAAATTTATTTGTCGCAAAAATAGCAAATATTTGCGACAAATAAATACGTAATTAGCCTTATGAAACAAAAGACCCAAACCACTGAAAAAGATAACCTACACCCGCTGCATCACAAAAATCCTCCTCAAAGACCTAGAGGGGGCCTGCGCTGACCTCGCAGAAGCGATGCGCCTAAAACCAGAAGAAGCCTCGGATATGCGAGACTTCTTCGCGGAAAATGTGGAGTTTAGTGAGTTTTTGGATTATTGTAGTCCTAAGTTATGAGGTACATCAAAAGCAAAAAAAGCCAGCTTCTCAGCTGGCTTTTCTCTATTTCAACATCCCTAACAAGGAACTCAATTTGTCTTTCAAATCTTTGCGATCGACGATGAAGTCTAAGAAACCGTGCTCTTCGACGAACTCGGCGCTTTGGAATCCTTTAGGCAAATCCTTACCAATCGTTTCCTTAATGACGCGTGGACCTGCGAAACCAATTAAGGCGCCTGGCTCGGCGATATTAAAGTCCCCTAGCATCGCGAAGGAGGCCGTTACACCACCCGTTGTCGGATTGGTCATTAAAGAGATATAAGGGATTTTTGCTTCTGCGAGGAGGGCGATTAAAGAAGAGGTTTTGGCCATCTGCATTAAAGAGAAACCTGCCTCCATCATGCGGGCACCCCCTGAGCGTGAAATCATCAAGAATGGCTTACCTGTTTCTAAAGAGTGACGCATTCCGCGGGTGATCTTCTCTCCCACCACGGAACCCATCGATCCACCAATGAAGTTAAAATCCATCGCTGAAATACAGATAGGCAATCCATTAATCTCGCCGTAAGCTGTTCTAACCGCATCTTTCAAGCCCGTATTGTATTCGGTCGCTTTGATACGATCTGTATATTTTTTCGTGTCCGTAAACTCTAATGGGTCGCCTGAACCCATCATCGGATCTAATTCTGTGTAAAGGGAATTGTCAAATAACAACTCGAAATAGTCTTGAGAACCAATTTTTTCGTGGTAATTACAACCAGAACAAGTGTAGGCAAACAGACGGTGTTCGCGCGTATGAATCGCTTTTTTACAAGAAGGACATTGGTACCATAAACCATCCGGAGCATCTAATTTAGAAGCGGTGGGGGTGACAATT
>JBJTMW010000126.1:0-4690 GCA_046070715.1 Aquirufa sp.
TCATAATGCGTAATGGCTGTTTTACCTAGTTCGTGATCATCAGGGAATATGGTCATTACTTTACGATCTTTTGGACTTCGGCCTATTTTGCCTCGTAAAGTTCCCTTTAATTCTTTAGGAACACCCCAACAGATCGCATAATAGGTTCTTTCGATGCTATGTTCGAAGAATTGTTGACCTAGAAAATTTAAGGCAAATTCTGTTTTACCAATGACTAAAATTCCAGACGTATCCTTATCAATTCGGTGTACAAGGCCTGGGCGGATCTCTTTTTGTCCGGGTAGGCTTTGGCAATGAAATAATAAACCATTCACTAGCGTTCCAGACCAGTTACCCTGTGCCGGATGCACGACCATTCCAGGCGATTTATTAACTAATATGAGTTGTTCGTCCTCGTAGATTATATCGATAGGAATATCTTCTGGATAAACCTCTTTATCGCGCGGTGGATTCGCAAAGGAAACTGAAATAGTGTCCAAAGGCTTCACTCGGTAATTCGACTTAATTAATCCCCCATTTACTTTTACGGATCCCGCATCAATCCCCACTTGAATCTTATTGCGACTGGTACCCGCAATTTTAATCATCAAATATTTGTCGATTCTGAGTAATTGCTGACCTTTGTCAACGGTGAAATTAAAATGCTCAAATAAATCATCTTCCTCTTCGGAATCTGGAGCATTCATTTCTGGATCGATGGACATAGTAAATTTCGAATTTAACGCGTTACACTTACCTTCTCCGCTAGAGGAAATTTATGATGAATGCTGGAATTCAAAAGGAATTCAGGTGTTTGTCAAAAGAGACGACCTCATCCATCCCATCATTTCGGGAAATAAGTGGCGCAAATTAAAAAATTATCTCCAAACCTTTTCATTTAGCACCCATTCTGGTCTATTAAGTTTTGGTGGAGCTTATTCTAATCACCTCTATGCCCTCGCCTATGCTGGCCATATACTAGGAATTCCTACAGTAGGGATTATACGAGGAGATGAGCTAACGGTCGAAAGTAATACCTATTTAAGCCAAATGAATACTTGGGGAATGCATTTGCATTTTATCTCTAGAACCGACTATCGCTCTAAACCCATTCCAACCGATTATGAAAATTACGCTGTCATTGCGGAGGGGGGATTTGGCGAATTAGCGATTCAAGGGATGCAAGCTCTTATTGAGGAGCTTCCTGCCTGTGATTTAATTTATACGGCAGTAGGAACCGGAGCCACGGCTATAGGAATCGCAAAGTACTCTGAGACTTCGGTAGTTGGCGTATTGACACTAAATAATCGTTCAGAAATAGAATCCCATTCAATGCCTACCAATTTACGTATTGAAGATGCCTATGTGTTTGGTAAATATGCTAAACAGAATGAGGAATTAGATTTGTTTTGTGCTGAATTCTATCAGAAACACGGCATTCCCATCGAACCCATCTATACTGGTCGACTATTTTATGCCTTAACAGAACATATAAAAAATGGCCACATAGCTCCTCATTCGAAACTAGTGGCCATCCATACGGGTGGGGTAAAATAAAACTACCCTACCGAACCTTCTAATGAAATAGCTAACAGCTTTTGAGCTTCCACTGCAAATTCCATCGGTAATTGTTTCAACACTTCTTTGGCATATCCATTTACGATCAATGCAACCGCCGTTTCTGTACTCAATCCGCGCTGATTACAATAAAAAATTTGATCTTCGCCAATTTTTGATGTCGTAGCTTCGTGTTCCACCGATGACGTATTATTTTTAACTTCTAAGTATGGAAATGTATGCGCTCCGCACTTATCGCCTAATAAAAGAGAATCGCATTGCGAGAAGTTTTTACATCCATTAGCCTTTCTAGCTATTTGAACTAAACCACGATACGAGTTCTGTGAGAATCCAGCTGAAATACCTTTGGAAACAATACGGGACTTCGAATGCTTCCCTAGGTGAATCATTTTAGTGCCTGTATCCGCTTGTTGGTAATTATTAGTTACCGCCACAGAGTAAAACTCTCCTATCGAATAATCTCCTTTTAAGATGACAGACGGATATTTCCACGTTACGGCAGAACCTGTTTCTACCTGCGTCCATGATAATTTCGAATGAGCACCATCACAAATTCCGCGTTTTGTTACGAAATTATAGATTCCTCCTTTTCCTTCTTTATCACCTGGATACCAGTTTTGAACCGTTGAGTATTTCACTTCAGCGCCCGCATGTACGTAGATTTCAACCACTGCCGCGTGTAATTGATTCTCATCACGCATCGGCGCTGTACAACCCTCTAGGTAAGAGACATACGATTCATCTTCCGCCACGATCAAGGTACGCTCAAATTGACCTGTTCCTGATGCGTTGATACGGAAATAGGTTGATAGTTCCATCGGGCAACGAACACCTTTAGGAATATAACAGAATGATCCATCAGAAAATACCGCACTGTTTAAGGCAGCGAAGTAATTATCCTTCACAGGAACCACAGATCCTAAGTATTTTTTGATTAATTCTGGGTGCTCTCTAACCGCTTCAGAAATGGAACAAAAGATGACTCCTTTTTCTGCCAAAGTCTCCTTAAAGGTAGTCGCCACCGAAACGGAGTCAATCACCGCATCCACAGCTACATTCGATAAACGCTTTTGTTCATCTAACGAAATTCCTAATTTCTCAAAAGTTCTACGTAATTCAGGATCGATTTCATCCAAAGAATTCAGTTGCTTCTTTTGTACCGGAGCTGAATAATACTTTAATTCATCGTATTTTGTAGGCGTATACAATAAATTAGCCCAATCCGGTTCAGCTAAAGTTCTCCAATAACGATAGGCGGATAATCGCCATTCTAGCATCCAATCCGGTTCATTTTTTTTCTCTGAAATAAAATGAATGATCGATTCACTTAAGCCTATAGGAGCTTCATCTGTCTCAAAATGCGATTCAAATCCGTATTTATAATCGGTTGAAGTTACTTCTTGTAAAATGTCGTCTACTTTCTCTGCCATTATTTTGCATTTAGACTACAAAATTACAAAAGGATTTTGGAGAAAAATAGACTTAGTTTAGAATAAATCTAAACAACTAAAATAAAGGCGTATTTCTGATTAAGCTTTCTTCCAAAGAGATGAAGGTTTCTGTCCTCTGAATACCCGTAACTCGTTGAATT
This sequence comes from Aquirufa sp., assembly GCA_046070715.1. Classification (GTDB taxonomy): domain Bacteria; phylum Bacteroidota; class Bacteroidia; order Cytophagales; family Spirosomataceae; genus Aquirufa. The sequence continues at coordinate 3,149 of JBJTMW010000126.1, forward strand.
TTATCATGTAATACTTCACGGAGATGTTGCGTGTCGCGGCAGATAATTTTGGCAAAAATGGAATAAATACCAGTTGTATAATGAATATTAACCACTTCAGGGATCTGTTCTAACTGTTTCGCAACATCTTCATATAAACTACTCTTGTCTAAATAGATGCCTAAAAATGCGGTTATGTCCCACCCTATTTTCGAATAGTCAATGAGCAGTTGAGCTCCTTTTACGATACCCAAAGATTCCATTTTTTTCATCCGTACGTGAACCGTACCACCAGAAACATCTAAGCGAGAACCAATTTCCGTGTAAGGTAAATTCGCATCTTTCACTAAAATTTCAAGTATTTTGTAATCTAAAGGATCAAGGTCAAACTTCTTTTCCATTGAATTTTCGTAATTTTTTCAGGTTCAAATTAAAAATTATGCAAAAAAAGACAATTATTTTTGAAAAATTTTGAAAAATCAAAAATCTCCTTTTATATTTGTCCTACTAATTATTGCAAAGGTAATAATTTTCACTGTAGGGTGATGAAATTGGCAGACGTGCCCTCCTGTCTCGGGGGTGGTGAGTTCAGGATAAACACGGCATAATGGGTTGACCACTAAATCAGTTCTGTGTCGCGGCTAACTGCACCTTGGAGGTTCGAATCCTTCTCCTACAGCTTTTTAATTAATTTGGTTTTTAGTTTGTTGATGAAGTGTAATGTTAAAAGCAATCTTATTTTAGGATTGCTTTTTTTATTGTCTTATAATCTATATATTTGGTAGATAAACTAGTTTTTAACAACCATAACCCCTACTAATATGTCATTAAGATTAGGAGATATTGCACCAGACTTCAGTGCAGATACGACATTAGGCCACATTAACTTCCATGAATTCATAGGTGATTCTTGGGTATTGTTTTTTAGCCACCCAGCAGATTTCACTCCCGTATGTACCACAGAATTAGGAAAAACGGCCCTTTTAAATGGTGAATTTCAAAAACGTCACGTAAAGCCGATCGCCATATCAGTGGATAGCTTGGAATCTCACAATCAATGGGTGCCCGATATCGAAGAAGTAAATTCAGTTAAAATGAATTTCCCGATTATCGCAGATCCAGAGAAAAAGGTAGCCTTATTATATGATATGATTCACCCGAATGCCTCAGAGAAGGCGACCGTTCGTTCGGTTTTTGTGATAGGACCAGACAAGAAAATTAAATTGACTCTTACCTACCCTGCTTCCACAGGACGTAACTTTACAGAAATCCTTCGTGTGATCGATTCCTTACAATTAACAGCTAACTACCAAGTGGCTACGCCAGCTGATTGGGTAAACGGGGATGATGTGATTATCGTTCCATCGGTATCGAATGAAGATGCGGTGGCAAAATTCCCGAAAGGGTTCACTTCGGTAAAACCTTATTTGCGTAAAACGCCTCAACCGAATCTATAAACGGTACAAGTCTTATTTAATGCCAAAATTCATTACCCATGGATTTTGGCATTTTTTATTTTAAAACCGTATTTTTGTAGCTCATTAATATAATCCGCATGTTATC
>JBJTMW010000127.1:0-3513 GCA_046070715.1 Aquirufa sp.
GTCTTTATCTCCTCAACTACTATGATAACAGCGCATTTATACGTTTATTCAGCAAACTTGCATTACAAAAATCACCAACCAAATCTATCAATAGGTTGGTCACACAGCATTTCATTTATCTATTGCCAGAATCGAGCGTGTTAAAGCAACAACTACAAGTTTTGTTTCCGTTAAAAGTTAAATTGACTAAAGAGATAATCAAAAAGAAAATCAATAAACTACTTCAGCTATACGGCATTAACTACACAATCAATAGCGAAACTAATTCCTCGTCATTACTTAATCTATTGGTAAAAACAAGCAGAAAAGGTGTTGTAACTAAAGTACAGCAATATTTTCCGATGAGTGAATCCGTTGCTGCTTTCTTGCCTAACAAGTCTGAATTGACAGAAGCAGAAGAAGGAATAGTGAAAACTCATGTGATTAATTACGTTTCGGTTCTTAGTTAACCAGCTTAATATCAATTTTATTAGGGGCAAAGTGATTACATTTGGAATTTTGAGTGTAACTGAGGCAATTCATCTAACGTACCCACCTGCTCCATACCTAAACTACGCAAGTACTTCAAGCTGGTCATCATTGATTGGTGCGAACAGAGCCTCTGTACAAGATGCAAGTCTTTATCCCTTTTGAACACCGAACACACGGCTGAATGCCTAAACGAATACAAGGTATGGTTAGGTGTAATCACTCCGCCGCGAACTAATTTAGACTTTACCCTTGACCAGCAAGTCGAGAAATAACATTCATTAAGTGGTTTCAGCTCATTAGTAAAGATGTTAAACTGGTCAGGAAGTGCTAGTACCCCATTTGCTATCAAAATTGTCCTAATGTTATCAGGAACAGGGATAGAGCGTATACGCTTTGACTTATTCTCATCACCTGATAGGGTTAAGATGGTTAAATCTTCGTTGAAGTTACCTCTAGTAAGCAATCTAACCTCTCTGTGCGGACGCAAAAGCATACAATAAACAAACAGTGCACATAAATAGAGGTTATCACTTGTAGTCCGTACAGCTTCTAAACATACCTCCAGCTGTTTCTCTGTAAATGCTTGGTTATGGACAGCTTCTACTCTTCTGCAGGAAGTACCTTTGACTGGATTAATCTTCATAATACCACGTTGTAGAATCTTTTTGAACACAGCAGATAAGGTTCTGCGTTTGATAGCATAATAAGCACTAGAGGAATTAAACCTCGAAAGAAAGGTTTCCACGGTAGCAGAGGTAATCACATCCACTTCTTTGTCAAGCACCTCTAAACCACGTGCATAATCTAAGAACTCTTGGGTAACAATGGATGTATCCCGAATATACTTCTTAGAATAAGATGAAGAATATAGCTCAGCAAGCATTGATGTTAGTACCTCTTCAATTAACCACCTCTTTTGCCCAGGAAGCCATCCTTTCTTTAACTCAGCAGTAACTAAATCCTCTAAGAGGATAAGCTCTCTGAGGCGAGATTTAGCAGTCTTTTTAAGGTTAGGAGAACATGATTTCCCAAACTGTGCACCTTGATAGATGCGGATTCTCTTTTTATCAAAAAAGAAGTAAACATAAGACCTCTTAGCAAGGTCTTCACTAAAGAAGATTTTAGGTGTGATTTGCATTAAGTGACCCAGTTTGTGGCTCAGGCACTTGAAAAACACGTAAATATGCTGTTCTGAGATTAGCTCAGTTGGTAGAGCATCGGATTGAAAATCCGTGTGTCCCCGGTTCGAGTCCGGGATCTACCACTTCAATGAATAAAGACCCTAGCAGCGATGTTAGGGTCTTTTGTTTTAAGGGGAATTTACACCTAATCCCCAGACTTATACATCCCTATCGCATAAAGTGGAATGATCTGGACGCTTGGGATTTGGCCAAAATTCTCCAAAGAGGTTCGAATCCCCGTCGTTAGCTTCTTTTCTTCCAAGAATCGGTACAAGCTTTGCATCGCGCCTTTGGTACCTGATTTGACTTCGATGGGTAGAATTTGCCCTTTGTGTTGGATGACATAATCTACCTCAGATTGCGCATTTTTGCTTTCTCTTTGCCAATAATGTAAGTCCCAATTTTCGTAACACGAGGTATTTTTAATCAATTCAAGCCCCACGAACATTTCGGCTATATTCCCCTTGTTGATGACGGAGAAATCACTCTCTAAGAGCATTTCGGACATATTTAATCCTAAAATACGTTGGAAAATTCCCGTATCGAATAACAAAAACTTCCGCTTTTTCACATTAATCTCCGCCCCCAATGGCAAGCCATTACAACTGGAATGCGTAACCGGGTATATTATACCCGCCAAGGTTAACAAATCCAAGCCTTGTTTAACTTGCAAATTTGTCAGATTGGTATTGCCAAAAGTATAGGTAAACTTATTCCCCACTTGTTGAACCACCGAACTAAATACTTCTCTAATTCGGATAGCGGGAACTCGATCTCGGAATTTGGCAAAATCCGCTTGAATCGATATCACTAAATCATCTAAAATACGCTGCACTTCTAACATATCTCCATTTCGAACATAAGAGCTAACCACTTCAGGCATTCCTCCTATGATTAAAAACTTCTTCAAATAATGGTTCAATTTTTCGTGAATCAAATCAGGTAGTTCAGCGGCAAATCCAGCGCTCATCACATAATCAATCAGTCCCGCTTCACCATTCGCCAGTAAAAACTCCTGAAAAGATAAAGGGTATAGAAAAATAGATCGAACCCGCCCCACTCCGTAAGACGGAACCTCCGATAAAGCGAATTCCAATAGTGAACCTGCGGCGACTACATGCAAGTGAGGCATTTTTTCATAGAAATACCTTAGTGCAGAAATGGCAGGAATGCATGCTTGAATTTCGTCAAAAAACACCAGGGTCTTCCCCTCTACAATAGGGACATTCAACAAAAGTGTCAGCTGTTCGCACAGTTCGACGGGGGAAATGGATTTCTCAAATAGCGCCGAAAATTGCGGAGTTTCATCAAAATTTACTTCGACGAAATGATCAAATGATTTTGCCAAATGCCTCACAGCCGAGGACTTCCCTACTTGCCTAGCACCCCGCAACAATAAAGGCTTCCTATCGCGCTGATTTCGCCACTTTTCAAGTTCTTGATCAATAATTCTGGGGATGTAGCTCATTGTTTTGTTAAAAATCCAAACCAATATTACTACTTAAATGATAAAAATCCAAACCAATAATGGGCTATAAATGATAAAAATCCAAACCAATGCGAATAATCGCTCTGCGATGAAACGAGATTTCGGGTCTTGACACTTTGTGTCAAGACCCGAAATCAGCCCATAGTAAAATACATTTTTTTTACTATTTTTAGGAGAAATTACCTCCTATGCGCAAATTCCTCCTAAGTCTCATTGAACAATTCGGTTACAAAGTCACCAAATTCGATCGCAAGGCCGCTGGGCCCTACGCGGACATTCAGGACAAAACCTTTTGGAGCTTTTACGAGAAATGCCAGCCCTACACGATGACCTCGGTGGAGCGGATGTTCGCGTTGTACCAGGCGACGAATT
>JBJTMW010000128.1:0-14396 GCA_046070715.1 Aquirufa sp.
TGGGGACTTGTGGTTCGATCGTTTAATTACCTGGATGAAAGCAAATCAATTGCTTTGAGATTTCTTCATCACGAAGTAAAAAGGAATACCTAAAAGCACGATTCCTAAACCAATGGAAGAAGATAGTGTCTTCACCCACAATAGGTTTCCAGCGATTCCTACTAGCAAAAGTAAGTAGCCACTGAAGAGTACCTTTTGTAGAAGAGGTAATTCGTGCTGCATGATTCTTGTTTTGAAAACAGACGCTACCGTTAGGAAGTAAAATATCAAGATTGCGAATACGGTAAAGTCTAATAAGGCACCATAAGATCCGGAGAAACATAATAAGATAGCCCAAAGTCCTTGAATTCCTAACGAATACACAGGCACATCTTTGTCATTCGTTTCTGCCGCTTTCTTAAAGAATAAACGATCATTTGCCATTGCTTGGAATAAACGCCCTCCCGCTAAGATAATCCCGTTGTTACATCCAAAGGTGGAAATCATAATAAAAACCGCCATCACTAAAGCGCCAATTCCGCCTAAAACCGTCTCTAATGCCGCAGCGCCTAAGCGATCTTGTGTCGCAAACATAATTCCGCGCGCATAACTATTGATTCCATCTGCTTCTCCTTTCAAAGGCAAAATGCTCAAATAGGCCATATTGGTGAGCAAGTATAATAAACATACGAGCGCAGAACCGTAAACTAAACCTTTGGCAATCGTCTTCTTAGGATCCTCAAAATCAGCACTAGCAAACGTCACATTATTCCAAGCAGATGAAGAGAACAAGGGCCCGATCATGGCAACTCCGAAAAGGGAGGCTAATTCCCATCCTTCAATGGAGTGACTTGTATTCGTAGCAGTATCAACCGTAAAAGGTTCTGCAAAAAAACCTTCAAAGTGAATCCAACCATTTTGTACGCCTACAAATAGGCCGATAATGATTAGAATAATAATGGCTCCGATTTTGGTAATCGTAAAGATGTTTTGTACTAGAGAGGCAAATTGTACCCCTCTACTATTAATATAGGTCAATAAAGCAATCAATGTTGCCGCTAAAATTTGCTGTGTCGTGATAAAATCACCTACTAAGGGCGTGTCATTTAAAAGGCCAGGAAAAATAAAGCCAGCATAACGGGCAAAGGCCACAGCCACCGCCGCAATAGTCCCTGTTTGAATCACTAAAAAGGTCGTCCAGCCAAATAGGAAGCCTATTAACGAGTTATACGATTCTTTTAAATAGATGTATTGTCCACCTGTTTTAGGAAAGACAGAGCTTAATTTTCCGTACGCAAATGCGCCTGTAATCGTTAAGAAGGCCGTTAAAAGCCAAGTTCCTATCCAATAAATAGGGGAGCCCACCGAACGAGCCACTTCAGAACTCACTAAAAAGATACCTGATCCAATCATGGATCCCATCACGAGCATCGAGGCGTCTAAGGTGTTTAATTTTTTATTCATAGAGGTGTTTATTGATTAAATACAATTCCTGATTTTCATCAGAAAGTCAAAGAAACGATTAAAATCTCTGATTTGTTTGCTGTCTTTTGAACTTTTTTCGATTGTAAACGTTTCCGTAAACGTTTACGGAAAAAAATTAAATATTTTCTTTGATTTTTTATACAATAATGGTCTATATTCCCTTGTGTTTATATGTCAAATGATAATACATATCACTATTGTACAATTTTAGATCGATTTATGAAGAAGTCCATTAATGAAGTTGAAGTTTGGGATCAGTTCAGAGCAGGGGATCAACAGGCGTTTTCCGTTTTGTACTCCCATTTTGTTCAACCGCTAAATACTTATTGTATGGGTATTACGAGCGATAAGGATTTGATTAAAGACTGTTTACATGATTTGTTTGTAGAGATTTGGAAAAACCATGCCAGTTTAGGGCCTACGACGAGTGTAAAGTTTTATTTGATGGCTTCGATTAAACGTAAAATTGTTCGTCAATTAGAAACACAGCTAAAGAATTTAAATCACCACGATGCCTATCAATACCAGTTTATGGAGGATATGCCTTCTGCTGAGCGGCAATTAGTCATGATTGAAGAGGAACGGATTACGCAATCTTCCATGTATCAGAGCCTAAGCAAGCTCAGTAAACGCCAAAGAGAAGCGATTACGTTAAAATATTTTGAAAATATGGATACGGACCAAATCTCAGAACAGATGAACATCAATCCTCAGTCTGTCTATAATTTGATTTTTGGAGCCCTTCGCGTGATGAAGGAACAAATGACGATGCGCGCCTATGCTTGTTAATATTGAATAATTGTAAGATATATTTGAGTAAATCTTATAACTATTGTGCTTTTCGAACTAAATAATCTTACTAAGATTGTCATGTTATCGAAAAGAATGAGCTGGATAAAGAGATTAAAAATAGTAAATAAGTACCCGATTAAACCAATAAAACTATCCCAACAAGAATGCAAAGCCTTGTGGGAAAGGATCCAATTGACTTTGCAAACAACTTAATTTCAATTAACCTATGAGAAAAAAATTACTTTCCAAGGTGCTCCTTAGCGGTATAATGCTGTTATTGAGTATTCAAATTTTTGCCCAAGATCGGACGATCTCAGGTAAAGTAACGTCATCTGACGATGGTGCTGGAATTCCAGGAGCAAGTGTTTCGGTAAGAGGTACTTCTAAAGGTACATCCACTGACATGGATGGAAACTATAAAATTACAGTAGGTAATTCTGCTGTTTTAGTTTTCTCTGCAGTAGGAACAAATGCACAAGAAGTAGCTGTTGGTTCTAAAACACAAATAAATGTGTCTTTAAGTGCTGACACGAAATCATTACAAGAAGTAGTGGTGGTAGGTTACGGTACACAAAAGAAAAGCCAAATGACGGGTGCTATTTCTTCTGTTACTTCGAAGCAAATCACTGAGATGCCTATCACTAACTTAGGGCAAGCGATGCAAGGTCGTGTAGCTGGGGTGGACGTAGCGCAATCAGGTTCGAAGCCAGGAACAGTTCCTAAAGTTTTGATTCGTGGTCGTCGTTCATTTAACGCAGGTAATGATCCATTATACGTAGTAGATGGTATTCCTCTTTCGGGCGGTTATGAAGATATGAATCCGAATGATGTGGCTTCGATGGAAATCTTAAAAGATGCCTCTGCTACAGCTATTTATGGTGCGCGTGGTGCGAATGGGGTTGTTTTGATCACAACAAAGCGTGGATCTAAAGATGGTAAAACGGTTATTTCTTATGATACCTATGTAGGTTCTACTCAGACGTTAGATAAGATTAACTTATTCTCAGGTGCTGAATATGCTGAAATGAAGCGTGAATCTCGTCGCACGATTGGTACTTACAAAGATGCGAATGGAAACTTAGTTCCAACAGGCGTAATTGATGCGTATGCTGATTCTAAATTATTTATTGCGGTAGAATTAGATGGTATCGCTAAAGGTCGCACGACTGATTACCAAGACATGATGGTAAAGAAGGGTATCCAAATGAACCACGCTTTAGGTGTTCAAGGGGGTAATGAGAAAACACAATTCTCTATCAATGCGGGTTATTTCCAAGATAAAGGTATTATCGAAGGTCTTGACTTTACGCGTTATTCCTTCCGTGCAAGTGTAGATCACCAAGTAAACAAGGTGTTAAAAGTAGGAGCCTCTTCTTATGTGATGTATGCAGAAACGAATGGTGCAAATTTAAACCCATACGGTTTCTTGTTATCTCAAAACCCATTAGCTAAAGCGTATGATGATAGTGGTAACCTGATCTTCTCTCAAACGGATGATGCGTTATTAACAAATCCGTTAAATGAGATTGTTCCAGGTGCTAAAGTAGATAATACGAAGAAATACCGTATTTTTAACTCGATCTATGCAGAATTACAATTAGCTAAAGGCTTGAAATACCGCGTGAACTTTGGTCCTGACTTTACGATTACTCGTAATGGTCGTTTCAATGGAGCATTAACAAATGATATCAAAGGTGGTAATCCAACGGCTTCTACTGATAATCGTTTTGGCTTTAACTATACATTAGAAAACGTTTTAACGTATAATAAGCAATACAAGGACCACAACATTGGTGTTACTTTATTGCAATCTATGCAGCGTGATAACTTTGAGCAATATACGCAGAGTGTAATGGGTGTTCCGGTAGAATCACAATCGTATTTCAACTTAGGAAATGCCTCTTCTATTCAAGGTGTGGGTTCAAACCTAATTCAGTGGACGATTGCCTCTTACATGGCACGTGTAAACTATGATTACAAAGGAAAATACTTAGTAACGTTAACTGCTCGTCGTGATGGTTCGTCTCGTTTTGGAGAAAATTCGAAATGGGGTAACTTCCCAGGTGTGGCTGTAGGTTGGAATTTACACCAAGAAAACTTTATGAAAGATTTGACTTGGTTAGATGAATTAAAACTTCGTGCTTCTTACGCGCAAGTAGGTAACCAAGGTCTTTCTCCATACCAAACGGTAGGTTTAGAAGGTCGTACATCATATGCTTGGAATAACACAGCAGCTTATGGTTACCGTCCTAACTCGATTGGTAATTCAGATTTGAAGTGGGAAACTTCAACTTCTCAAAACATCGGAGCAGACTTCTCTGTATTAAGGGGACGTATTGCGGGTAGCTTAGAATACTATCAAACAAATACAACGGATCTATTATTATCAGATCAATTGCCTACTTCTACTGGTTTCGCAGCCGTTACGCGTAACGTAGGGGAGACGATGAACCGTGGTATCGAGCTTTCCTTATCGACAGTAAATATCGATGCAGCAAATGGTTTCAAATGGAATACAGATTTCACATTCTACAAGAATACAGAAGAAATCGTATCTCTTTACAATGGAGCTAAGGATGACGTAGGTAACCGTTGGTTCATTGGAAAGCCATTGAACTCATACTATGATTACCAATATGCTGGAATCTGGCAAACATCTGAAGCTGCAAAAGCAACAGCAATGGGCTTTACAGTAGGTCAAATTAAAGTTGCCGATACAAACAATGATGGTAAAATCACTGCAGATGACCGTGTATTATTAGGTTCAGATGTTCCAGCTTGGACGGGTGGAATCACAAACCGTTTCTCTTATAAAGGATTCGATTTGTCATTCTTCATCTTTACTCGCCAAGGACAAATGATCGTGTCTAAATTCCACCAAAACTCTAACTACCTACAAGGTCGTTATAACCAAATCAAGGTGGATTACTGGACTCCTAACAATCCTAATGCTCACTATCCTCGTCCGAACTTTAACCAAGAGTTCCCAGCATACAATACTGCGATTATGTATTTCGATGGTTCATTCATCAAAGTACGTAACATCAACGTAGGTTATACATTCCCAGCTAAGACAGCTGCTAAATTAGGCTTGTCTTCGTTACGTGTATATGCAAGTATTCAACAGCCATTTATCTTCTCTAACTACCGTTCGAAAGAAAATGGTGTTGACCCTGAAACCTCTAATGGTAACGTAGATAACAACGTAACTCCGGCTACCTCTGTTTCGACGTTTGGTTTAAATATTAAATTTTAATCCCTGAAATAATGAAAAGTTTATATATCAAAAATTCATTAAAATCATTAGGTATTGCTTCAGCGATTATGCTTGGTACTGCCTCATGTAGTGATCTACTGAAAGAGACAGTCGTTTCTTCGATCAGTAATGATTACATCGCTACGACTCCAGGATTCGTAGCTGCGACAAATGCCGCTTATACTCCATTACGTTCATTTTATGCAACGGAACGTGGATTGACGATGTCAGAGTATGGAACGGATATTTACAGTGCGGGTGCCGATGGATCGTATAAAGGTTTCCACTTTTATGATTCTCAATTGACTTCTTCGGTAGATATCTTAGCTCAATTATGGGATGAGACCTATAAAGGAATCAATACGATTAATGCGGTAATTGACCGTGCTCCGTCAGTAACTGGTATCACGGATGCAGTTAAAGCTACTCGTGTGGCTGAAATGAAGTATTTGCGTGCGCACTATTACTTCATCTTAGTTCAGCAGTTCGGCCCACTTGATTTACGTTTGAAAGAAACAACTGGACCTACGAAGGCAGCTACTCGTACATCTGAGCAAGCAGTTTACAAACAAATCGAAGCGGATTTATTAGCAGCTATTCCAGCATTGCCAGCTACAAAAGCAGCAGCTGATTATGGTCGTGCGACTAAGCCTGCGGCAGAAAACTTGTTAGCGAAGGTGTATTTAACACGTGCTTCCTCTAGTTTTGCTGAATCTACGGATTATGCGAATGCGGCTACTTTGTGTAATGGAGTGATTGCTAATTATGGCTTCTCTTTATTACCTGATTTTGCTTCGGTATTCGATCAAGCAAACCAAATTAACAATGAGGTAATCTTTGCTGTACAGTATACACAAGATCCATTAACAAATGGTTTTGTGGATAACCAAGGAAATAAGCTTCACTTGTATTTTGGTATGCAATATGACGTTCAGCCAGGTATGCAGCGTGACGTTGCGAATGGCCGACCATTTAAGCGTTTGAAACCTACTTCCTATTTATTGAATACGGTTTTTGCTGATCGCGTAAATGATACACGTTACAAGAAGACGTTTAAAGATACGTGGTTGTCTAACAAGCCAGGTACTTATAACACGAACTTTGATGGATCGAAAGCATCAGTTACCTACAAAGCGGGTGACACCACTATTTTCATTCCAGGATATGAAATGACTTTAGCTGAACGTGCGGCAAAGAAATACCAAGTATTGGTTCCTAGTTTGTATAACTATGCATTGTTCCCTACGTTACAAAAGTTCTTTGATCCACTTCGTCCAGATATGACATATGAAAATGGATCTCGTGATTACTTCGTACACCGTTTAGCAGATACCTATTTGATGTTAGCAGAAGCGCAATTCAAATTAGGGAAGCAAGCTGAATCAGTGGCAGCAATCAATGCAGTTCGTGTGCGTGCAGCAGCGCCTGGTAAGGCAAGTGCGATGACTGTAACTTCTGTAGACATGAATTTAATCATGGAAGAACGTGCTCGTGAGCTTGCTGGAGAGCAAACACGTTGGATGGACTTAAAGCGTTGGAAAAACTTAGTGGAGCGTGTTAAATTATACAATCCAGATGGAGCTGTAGGTGTAGCAGATAAGCACTATGTACGTCCAATTCCTCAAAAGCAAGTGGATCTATCTGAAAATGGTGGTTTCCCTCAAAATGCAGGTTACTAAGATTAATTTGATTTCTTAATTTTAATTCCGAAGGTCGAATGGCCTTCGGAATTTTATTTAATAAGCTATATGAAAAAGATATTCACCTTATTTTTAGGGCTTTGTGGAGCTACTACGTTTGCACAAAATCTCCCGGTTACCTTCAAGAATACGCAGACTTCAGTGGACGTTTCGATAGGAGGACAACCATTTACATCTTATTTTTTCCCAGGTCAAGATGTGTTAAAGAAAGCAGTTTTGTTTCCTTTGATTTCTGCCAAAGGTACAACGATTACCCGTGGCTATCCGATGGCACCTCGTGCCGGTGAGCGCGTAGATCATCCACATCATGTGGGTATGTGGCTAAATTATGAAGATGTCAATGGGTTTGATTACTGGAACAATTCTACTAGCATCATCGCGTCCTTACAAAATCACAAGATGGGTACGATTGTTCATACTTCGATTGTAAAGCAAGAGGCGAAGTCAGGTACCTTAGTTGTTTCTGCAGATTGGATAGACAATGATGGAAAAGGCCAAAAAGTGTTACAAGAAAAAACCACCTATGTTTTTTCGGGTACTGCTGATTCGAGAACAGTCGATAGAATCACTACTTTAACTGCTTTAGCGGACCAGGTTTTATTCAAAGATGTAAAAGACGGCATGTTTGCCATTCGCGTAGCTCGTCAATTAGAAATTCCTTCGAATAAGCCAGATGTATTCACGGATGCCCATGGTATAGAGACCAAAGTTCCCGTAATGGATAATTCGGGCGTGAATGGTGATTATTGGAGTTCAGAAGGAGTGAAGGGTGAGGCTGTTTGGAGTACACGTGCTAAATGGATGAATTTGCATGGGGAGATGGATAATCACTCGATTTCTGTGACCATTTTTGATCATCCGTCTAATGTCTCTTATCCTAGTTATTGGCATGCACGCGGTTATGGCTTATTTGCCGTTAATCCATTAGGAGCTAAGGTATTTAGTAATGGAAAAGAGGAACGTAATTTGACCTTGAAGAAAGGGGAGTCTGTTACATTTAGGTACCGTACTTTGATTTCTGATCGCTTAAACTCGAAGGAGGAATTAGATAAAATTCAGGCGGAATTCTCCGCTGTGCGCTAATTTTTAAGAAAATACTCTTATTTTTGTAAGGTAAAGGGGGCTCTTGTAGCCCCTATTTTCTTTATTCTATGCAATTATCCTTTTTAGGAGCCGCAAGACAAGTAACAGGCAGTATGTTTCTGTTACAATTAGAAGACGGCTATCAAATATTAATCGATTGTGGAACGGACATGGAGCGTAAAATCGACTTCGATGAGCCTGTGGAGCAAAAGTCTTTTTTCCCTTTCGATGCGTCCCTGATCAACTTAGTCATTCTGACTCACGCGCACATTGATCACTCAGGAAACATTCCGATGTTATACAGAGAAGGATATGAGGGCCAAATTTTGTGTACGCCTCCCACCGCCGATTTAGCGGAGCTATTGTTAATGGATTCAGCGAGCCTTCATTTACGCCGTTTACGTGCCGCACAAGGAGAGAGCCGCAAGAAGCATAAGCAAATGGATCGCTTACTTCGTAAAGGGGATCTTTACTTGCAAAAAGATGTAGAGAATGCAATGGAGAATTTTGTGACCTTGCAATTCAATCGCAAATTCGTCGTGTTTCCTGGCTTAGAAATTACTTTTGTGCCAGCAGGGCACTTACTAGGGGCCGCTCACGTTCTGATTTCTGTGACGGAGAAGGGCGAAACGAAGACGATTGGATTTAGTGGCGATATAGGACGCGCAAATTATCCCTTACACATCGATCCACAACCATTTCCAGAAGTCGATTATTTAGTTTGTGAAACGACCTATGGAAATCGTATCCATGAGGATAAGGATAGTCCAATGGATGCTTTGGGGAAAGTCATTAAAGAAACTTGTATTGATCGCCCAGGTCGTTTAGTCATTCCAGCTTTCTCTGTGGGACGTACACAAGCGGTGTTGTACACCTTGAACAAACTGATCGAAGAACGCAATTTCCCAGCTGTTCGGGTGTTTACGGATAGTCCGATGGGCCGTAGTTCGACGAAGATTTATTCCAAATACCTCTCGTATCTAAATCCAGAGGCTCGTGAATTTCAAAAGGAAAATGATGAGCTGTTTGACGTGGAGAATTTAATTTTCCTCCAAACAGAAAAAGAAAGCAAAGCCATTCGCAATTACCGCGAACCTTGTATTATTATATCCTCATCTGGAATGATTTCAGGAGGACGCGTAGAACAGCATATTGCGGATAATATCTCTAACACCTATGCCACTATCTTATTGATTGGATATACGGCCGAAGGAACCTTAGGTCGTCAATTATTAGCTGGGACTGATCATATTGTGGTGAAAGATCGCGAATATAAGGTTAATGCTCAGATTCGTAAAATCGATGTTTTCTCAGGTCATGCTGATCAAACTGGCCTATTAGATTTTGTAAAGCAGCAGAAACCGGCAAAAATTAAAAAGATATTTCTTTCCCACGGCGAGGAAGAAAGTATGTTGGAATTCGCCTCTATTTTAAATGGATTAGGCTTTAATGAAGTTATTTTACCTCAAAAGGAGGACACTTTCGAGCTTTAATTTTATTTTTGTATTAAAATTTACGCCTTATGAAAACATTATTGGAATTTGAAAAGCCAATCGCTGAGTTAGAAGATAAACTAATTGAGATGCGCAAGCTTGCATTAGAGAATAATGTCGATGTGACAGCTGCTGTAGCCTCTTTGACTGATAAGATTTTAGAATTGAAAAAGGAAACATTTTCGAATTTGACGCGCTGGCAGCGTGTTCAACTTTCTCGTCATCCAGATCGCCCCTATACATTTGATTACATTGAGCACTTGTGTGAGGAATTTATTGAAATCCACGGTGATCGTAATGTAGGTGATGATAAAGCCATGGTAGGTGGTTTTGGAACTATTGATGGCGAAATGTCTGTCATGTTTATCGGTCAGCAAAAGGGACGTAATACAAAAGAACGTCAATTCCGTAATTTTGGAATGCCTAATCCAGAGGGCTATCGAAAAGCGCTTCGTTTAATGAAGATGGCTGAGAAGTTCAATAAACCAATTGTTTGTCTAATAGATACTCCGGGAGCGTTTCCTGGTTTAGAAGCGGAAGAAAGAGGTCAGGGGGAAGCCATTGCACGTAATATTCGCGATATGTTTATGTTAAAAGTACCGGTTATCTGTGTTATCATAGGTGAAGGTGCTTCAGGTGGTGCATTAGGTATCGCCGTAGGTGATCGCGTATTGATGATGGAAAATACCTGGTATTCTGTGATTTCTCCCGAGTCTTGCTCTTCAATTTTATGGAGAAGCTGGAATTACAAAGAGCAAGCCGCAGAAGCTTTGAAATTAACGGCTAACGATATGTTAGCGAATAAATTAATTGATGGAATTATTCCTGAGCCTTTAGGTGGTGCGCATCTTCACCCTGAAGAAGCGGCTGCTACTTTGAAGGAAGTGCTTAAAAAAGAATTAGCTGTTCTTTCGGCGCTAGATCCTGCTACTCGTATTGCTCAACGTATCGATAAGTTTGGTGCTATGGGTGAGGTGATTGAATAAGATGTCAGCTCCTAAAGCCATTATTTTTGATTTAGGTAATGTTTTATTACCCATCGATTTATCCCTGACTTATCAGGCATTTGCCTCTTTTTCATCGCTAAGTTCAGCGGATATTGCTTCACGGATAATTGAAAATCAACTTTGGGTACCTTATGAGTCTGGACAGCAGAGTAATCATGAGTTTCGTGAATTTCTACGAACTGAACTGCAGTTAACTATTTCTGATGCGGATTTCGATGATGCCTTTTCTGCCTTATTATTAGACTTTCATGCTGGAGTATACGAATGGATAGCTTCTCTGAAATCACATTTTCATCTAATTCTTTTAAGCAATACTAGTTCCATACATGCTGAGCAATTTACGAAGGTTTCCTTAGGGCCTAACGGTCAAAATTTATTTAGTCTTTTTCATCACGTGTATTATTCTTTTGAAATGGGGCTTGTTAAGCCAGATTCGGCGATTTATCAGCAGGTGTTGAATGAGCAAGGTTTTTCTGCTGAAGAAGTATTGTTTTTTGATGATAATGTCGCTAATATTAATTCGGCTAAGTCCATGGGGATTCATTCTTTTTTAGTAGATCCGAGTCGTTCCTTAAGCCAAATCCAAGAAATTTTAGATGCCTATGTTAGTTAGTAGTCCTGTTTTTGATGTGTTATTTAAATTAGCTGGTTGGAAATTAGTGGGAGAGGTGCCACGTGATTTAAAGAAGGCATTAGTGATTGTTTGTCCTCATGCTACTTGGAAAGATTTCATTGTTGGTTTAGGAGCTCGTTCCTTGCTGCGTATACCCATTTTATTCTGGGGTAAGAAAGAGCTGTTTGATGGGCCATTTGGTGGTATTTTTACCTGGCTTGGTGGTTATCCAGTGAATAGAGGAACTAAATCTAATTTAGTAGATTCCATCGTGGATATTTATAATGCTAAGGAATCTTTTTATGCTGTTTTGGCACCAGAAGGTACTCGTAAAGATGTACAAGAGTTAAAAACGGGATTTTATTATATCGCTGATGGAGCTAAAGTGCCTTTAATTATGATTGGATTTGACTTTGTGAATAAGGAGATTAAAATTCGTGAACCTTATTATACAACAGGTGATTTCCAAAAAGACAAAGTAGATATCGCTCGGTATTACCAAACGATTCCCGGTGTTCAAAAGTCGTGGATTAAAAATTACTTAGCAGAAGCTGCAGAATAGATTAATTCTGCCGTTTTCTTAGAGGCACCTGCATTCCCTACTACTTTTTGTAGCTCCTTATAATCGTTCTTTTGTTGTTGATAGGTCGTTCCTTTCGTTAATAAGTCACGCATCCAAGCGGTCATGTGTTCAACAGAGAATTTAGCCTGAATTAATTCGGGCACTGCCAGTTTGTCCAGGATTATGTTAACGAGTGAGATGTATTTAATTTGGATGACAATTTTTGCCAAAGAATAAAAGACCCAATCAGTCTTATAAACCACTATTTGCGGTGTATTTAAAAGTGCCGTTTCTAAAGTCGCTGTTCCGGAGGTAACGATAGCCATTTCTGCTTGTTGAACCACATCATAGGTTTGATCAAATAAAACGGGGATGCTAGTTTGGTATAATTCTTTCCAGTCTAAAATTCCAGCAATCACAAAGTGTAAATCTGGATTTGCCTTCGCTAATTGTTCGAATAGGGGCAAGGCCGTTTTGATTTCCTGTTTGCGACTGCCTGCTAATAAGGCAATGTATTTCTTGCTTTTCAGGCTGAACTGTTCATTAGGCTTGAACGCCTGAATCGCATCTTGCAATGGATTACCCACATATTCTGTAGGAATTCCAGCTTCCCTAAAAAGGCTTAATTCAAATGGAAAGATGACATATAAGTGATCAATCCATTTCTTGAGTTTATCTACACGACCCTTATTCCAAGCCCATACTTTAGGGGCAATATAGAAATGGGTTTGAAATCCTTTTTTCTTAGCAATTTTAGCGGCCTTTATATTAAAACCACCGTAATCGATAAAGATGACGGCATCCGGTTGAAAAACTTCTATTTGTTCACCAAAGTTTTTGAATAATCCCTTTAATCGTTGAAGGTTTTGAAGAACCCCTAAAATGCCCATAATCGCGAGTTGATTATGATGTATTAATAATTCTGCGCCTTGTGCCTCCATCAAATCACCTCCCCAAGCCTGAATCTCAGCCTCTTTATCCAGTTTTTTGATTTCTTGGATAAGATTAGATCCATGAAGATCCCCTGATTTTTCTCCTGCAAGGATGAAGTATTTCATGCTTATTCTCCGAAGTATTCGACCGAATTTTTATTCGTCTCGATTAAATGAATTTTATGCAATGTGGCAGAAGACGAGGATGCCTGAATTTTAGGGGCTAAAATTTTCCAAAATTCCATCACTAAGATTTCACAACTAGCTAATTTTCCCTCCATAAAATCCACATCCAAATTAAGGTTTTTATGATCGACTTTATCAATAATTTCAGCCTTAATTAAATCGCCTAATTGTTTTAAGTCGTACACAAAACCTGTGTCAGGATCCGGTTTACCTTTGACAGTGACGATTAATTCGAAATTGTGACCATGCCAGTTATTATTTGCACAAAGACCAAAAACTTCTAAATTTTTCTCTTCTGTCCAGGCTGGATTGAATAAGCGATGCGCTGCGTTAAAATGTTCCTTACGGATGACGTGTACCATTGTTTTCAGTTTTTGTGAAGGGACCCTGGGAAAACAATAGCAGAGTTCCAATTATTGTACAAAGTTAATAAACCTTCCGGGAATCTGTGTAAATTTGCATTTAAAATCCTACCTATATGATCATTATAACTGGCGCCGCTGGCTTTATTGGAAGTTGTTTAATTCAAAAGCTGAATGAATTGAAATTTCGGTACATTATTGCGGTGGACGATTTTTCTAATGCTGAAAAGAATCAAAATTTAGAAGGAAAGGCCATTATGGAACGCGTTGATCGCAAGGATTTATTTGCCTGGTTAGCTAAAAATAATAGGGAAGTAGAGTTCTTTTTTCACATAGGTGCTCGTACGGATACCACCGAATTTGATACTAAAATCTTTGATGAGCTTAATTTAGATTATTCTAAGAAGGTATGGGAAGCCTGTGTTTCCTACCAAATTCCCTTAGTCTACGCAAGTTCGGCAGCTACCTATGGTTTAGGGGAATTGGGATATGACGATAACGAGTCTTTGATTCCTGCGCTGAAGCCATTAAATCCATACGGGGATTCTAAGAATGACTTTGATATTTGGTCTTTGCAGCAAGAGAAGAAACCTTTCTTCTTTGCTGGTTTGAAATTTTTCAATGTGTATGGACCGAATGAATTTCATAAAGGCCGGATGGCGTCGGTTATTTGGCATGCTTATCAACAAATTCAAGCTAACGGCTCACTTAAATTATTTAAATCCCATCGCACTGATTTTAAGGATGGAGAACAGATGCGCGATTTTATTTATGTCAAGGATTTAATTGATGTCTGTATTTTCTTAATGGAGCACCGTAAAAATTCTGGCATCTATAATTTAGGTACAGGAAAGGCTCGGTCTTTTAATGATTTAGGGAAAGCAACTTTCGCAGCCTTGGGATTAGAACCTTCCATTGAATACATTGATACGCCAGTGGATATTCG
>JBJTMW010000129.1:0-6348 GCA_046070715.1 Aquirufa sp.
TTATTTACCCATGGAGATGTATTTCATTGATCAGGAAGAACAGTTTTGGGACTGGTTGGGAAAAAACTAAATTTGTAGCGTGAAGTATAGACTGTTTATTTTTCTTGTTTTATGGGCTATTTCGCCCGCTTTTGCGCAGACTTTGCAGTCTGCCGGCGGATCGACAGATCGGAATTCCTTCCCTGATCCCATGGCCCCCAAGGATCCGAATGCCCCTAAGCCCGTTTCAAATGGAAAGTCAGGGCGTGCGGCTTTGGACGACTCCACTAAAATGCTTTATGGACCTCAAACGATGTCCTATTTTAACGAAGAAGATGTGTTGAATGGCCGAGGAGCAAAAAAATCAGTCGATACGAGTCTGCACCTGTTTCATCGCTATTTATTTCAGGAGAGATCGGGCTTTTTAACGGCTCATTTAGGGAATGAAGGAACGGCGGTTCGGAATATCTTCATTCATAAACCGGATCAAATAGGTACTCAATTAGGCTATAACGCCTACATGCCCTATGCCTTTGCGACGGATGAGGTGAAGTATTATCAAACAAAATCGCCTTATTCCGATATCGAATATTACTTAGGAGCTGGTGGGCAAACGCGTCTGAATTTTACGTTTGCGCGCAATGTGGATTCGCTTTGGAATATGGGTTTTGAGATTCAGAGACAGGTTTCCGATAAATTTTTGACCGATTCGAAATACAAATCAGGGAATCAAACCTTGTCTGAGCAATGGGGCGTATTAGTACAAACCAATTTCAGGACGCGCAATAACCGGTATCGATTGTTATCCCATCTAAACTATTTTGATCAAGGAATTCAAGACCAGGGAGGATTGCAATTATTGAATGGGTTAGATCCGACAACGGCGTTAAATTATACCGATAACGGGGCGCTATTTGCCACTTCAGGAGTCCAGTCAAATGATTCTTTTATCAAATTCCATTTTTACCATGAGTTCATCGGGTTTAAAGGATTGCAATTCTTTCAACGAGTCGATGTAGAAAATAGAACGGCGAAGTTTAAGGACCTGAATTTTGCCACGAATCTGACTAAATCGTTTTACCCTAAGAATTACGGCACCCAAACAGATTCCTTGTACAATGAGAATCAATGGCAATCCTACGCGCATCAGACGGGTATTAAAGGAATATTTCGAGGTTTTACCTATCGTACGTATTTCAAACAGCGTTATTGGGAGGTGAATAACCCGATGGCTGGTTTGCAAAAGAACCGATTAGAAAACTATGTGGGTTTGTTTTTGCAGCAAAAATTCAATGACAAGATTGACTTTACCGCTGATGGGGAATATTTAGTAGGATCCGATTACCGCCTGCAAGCAAGTTTTATTTCCCCTTTCTTTCAGGTAAAAGCGAGTCGTACGTCAGTGAGTCCTTCGGTTGCACAGAATTGGACTTATAATGCTGCATTTCGTTGGAATCAATCGTTTGAAAATGTACTATTTGATGAATTGACTGGGACTTTAGATCTACATTCTAAAAATGTTTATTTCCGTCCAACCGCTACGATTCAACGCATCGCGAATTATGCCTATTTTGATACCTTGGCCACGGCTAAACAAGCAGCTGATGCGATAGGCGTATTTAGAACAGGTTTTTCAGCAGGAGGGACGTTCAAGCGTTTTGAATGGTCTGCTTTGGTCTTAGCTAATACCAAGACAGGACCCGATGTGATTCGAATGCCGAGTTTGGTTGCGAATGCGAATCTTGCCCTGAATGTACAGTACAAGAAATTGTTGTATATGCAGTTTGGCGTAGATGTACAGCATCAATCGGCCTATTACGCAGATGCGTATATGCCCACCATGCAGCAATTCCATCTGCAGGATCGCTACGAAATACCAGCTTTTGTTCAGGCAGATGCCTATGTGACTTTACGCATTAATCGAGTTCGACTTTTCTTTAAAATGCAGAATGTAACGCAAGGATTGTTAAATTCGAATTACTATACTGCTTACTTACATCCGGCGATGGCTCGTTCCTTCGGTTATGGCGTTCGTTGGTTGTTATTTGATTAAAATTCATTAAACCTAGATAATTTATGAAATCGATTTCTCGCCGAAATTGGGTGAAAGGAATGGCGCTGGCTACCTTAGGCAGCGTTGTTTTTACAGACCTCAAAGCAGCCAATGCGCCCAGCATTCAATGGAGCGCTGATCAAGACCAATTATTACAAGCTTGGATGGGTGTCATTATTCCAGAATCCAGCATACCTGGTGCCGTTTCTTTGGGAGTTCCTGCTTTTGTGAAAGTGATGCTTCGCGATTGTTATGAACCTTCGACATCCACTTCACTCATGAAAGTGTTAGCGGCTTTGCCTTCGATTGAGAAGGTCTCTGAGTCAGAAAAGGAACAATTGTTTTTCCAAATTGAACAAGGGAAACAAGGCTCTGACGCACAGAAAGCGATGGCCACGTTGAAGGGCTTGACGATTCGGGGATATATGACCACCGAATACGTGATGGTGAATCATTTGAATTATGTGATGGCACCTGGATTTTTCAATGGCTGTGAACCTATTAAAAAATAAACCGAGCGATGAATATTTTAACTAATGCAGAAAAACGCACCTATGGTGCGATTGTGATAGGTTCCGGAATGGCTGGAGGCTGGGCGGCTAAGGAATTCTGTGATAAAGGAATTAAGACTTTGGTGCTGGAAAGAGGGCGTAAGGTGACCCATAATGAAGATTATCCAACGACTTTGTTGAGTCCATGGGAAATGGAACATCGAGGGCAATTAACGAAGCAGGAGATTGACGAAAATCCGACAGTTTCGAAATGTTATGCCTTCAGAGAAGATGCGAAGCACTTTTTCGTGAAAGATGCAGAGCACCCCTACATTCAAGATAAGCCTTTTGATTGGATTCGGGGCTACCAAACAGGTGGTAAATCACTCTTGTGGGCGCGTCAAACACAACGTTGGTCGCAATTAGATTTTGATGGTCCTGCGCGCGATGGATTCGCAGTGCCTTGGCCGATCACTTATAAAGAAATTGACCCTTGGTATTCCTATGTGGAGCATTTTGCAGGGATTTCGGGGAACAAGGATGGCTTAGATTCCTTACCAGATGGTGATTTTTTACCACCGATGGAATTAACCTGTGTGGAAAAATATTTCCAGAAAGAAATGAAACGTTTGTATGCTGATCGCCATGTAATTATTGGCCGTTGTGCACACTTAACGGAGCCTCGCGATATTCACATTCAACAGGGACGCGGAACTTGTTTAGGCCGTAATTTATGCCAAAGAGGTTGCCCATACGGCGGTTATTTCAGCGCCAATTCGTCTACCTTACCTTGGGCTGCGAAGACGGGTAATATGACGTTGAGAACGGATTCTGTTGTTCATTCAATTATCTATGATGAACAAAAGCAAAAAGCGGTAGGAGTTCGTGTCGTAGATGCGCACACGAAAGAAATGGTGGAATATTATGCGAAAGTGATTTTTGTAATGGCAGCTGCGATTAATACGAATTTGATCTTATTGAATTCGAAATCATCCCGCTTCCCGACTGGTTTAGGAAACGACAGCGGTCTATTAGGAACGCACATCGCTTTCCATAATTACCGTGCTTCTTTATCCGCGGAATACGAAGGATACTTAGATTATAAAACAGCTGGAGGTCGTCCTAATTCAGGGTATATTCCTCGATTTAGAAACCTATACAAGCAAGAAACGAACTTCCTACGCGGTTATGCGGCAGGGATGAGTGGTGGAAGAGGAACGCATGCTGACCAAAGTTCGGTAGGCGAAAGCTTGAAAAATTCTTTATTGAATCCGAAATGGTCGAACTGGTACGCTGGATCTCACATGATGGGGGAAACGATTCCGAAGGAGAGTAATAAAGTGACTTTGGACGCGACTAAAAAAGATGCCTGGGGAATGCCATTGCTTCATATGGATGTGAGTTACGATAATAATGATGATCTCATGGTCAAAGATTTTATCGATCAATTCACCGAAATGTATGAGAAGGCCGGTTTCAAGAATATCAAAACCCGCGATACACACGCTCCAGCTGGATTAGATATCCACGAAATGGGCGGAGTGAGAATGGGATTAGATCCGAAGACGTCTCTTTTAAATAAGTGGAATCAAATGCACCACGTCAAGAACGTGTTTGTGACGGACGGGGCTTGTATGACCTCCACTTCTACCCAAAACCCATCGCTGACCTACATGGCCTTCACAGCCCGTGCGGTGGATTATGCGGTGAAAGAAATGAAAAAAGGAAACTTGTAATGCAGACATTTTTAGGTAAAACGGCTGATCACCTCTTCCATGCTCACGGTATGGAGGTACTGAAGGATATTGCCGTCGTGATGCCCTCGCAACGGGGTATCCTTTACCTAAAGAAGGAATTAGCGATCAGGGGTGATCGACCGTTTTTGTCTCCCTCATTCTTCACGATTGAAGAATTTGCGTTGCAAATGACAGATTCGGTGCTGGAGGATCCGATTGACTTGTTGATGGAGGCCTATGCCTGTTTTAAGGAGGTTGATTCGAAAGTTGATTTTGATCGTTTTGTCACGTGGGGGCAAATGATGTTAAAGGATTTCGATACGCTGGATCTGTATTTAGTGGATCCTTCGGCCTTGTTTTCCTTTCTTTCTGAGGCAAAATCGATCGAACGCTGGGGCCAAGAATATGGTCAAGAACACGCAGATGAGTGGATAACGGCTAATACACAAGCCTATTTCAGATTATATGATTCGCTTTTAGAGGTCTATATTCGGCTGAAAAGTAGGTTGGAATCGAAGGGAACTACTTATCGTGGGCTCGCTTATCGAAAACTGGTGGAGCTGTTAGAAGTGGGTAAATCACTCGGATTTAAGCAGATCTATTTTGTCGGTTTTAATGCGCTCTCTAAATCGGAGGAGACCATCATTCGTTTGCTATTGCGCGAGAATGTGGCTCAGACGCTTTGGGATGCGGATGAATATTACGCCAAAAGCAAGCATCACAGAGCAGGTAACTGGCTAAAACAGTATTCGGACCCAGGTGATTCTGCCTATTTAGCGCGCGGTCCATTTCATTGGATGGGGCGGGATTTGTTAGAAAAGCCAAAAGAAGTAGAGATTGTAGGTTTAGCGAATCCATCGGCTCAGATTTTTGTGGCTTTGGAGCAAATACGTGCGTGGCAAACCGAACACGGGGATTTGGAACAAGTGGCCCTCGTGTTAGGGGATGAGAGTTTATTGGATTCCTTATTGCCTTATTTAGGGGAATTTAAAGACCGCCTGAATATCACCATGGGTTATTCTTTAAAGAAGGCTCAGGTTTTTTCATTAATCGAGATGTGGTGGGCCTTGGTGCCTTTGGAAAAATACCCTGTTTCGCAGCTGAAAGCATTAAAAGAGCATCCATTGATGGCTTCTATTTCGTTGCCAAAATGGAAAGAGACCGATTTGTATCTCTCACAAGTTCCGAGCGTTGGTCCTATTTTTGTACCGTCTTCATCCACTTTCGAAGATTGCCTGAAAGCTTTGATTCGTTTATTAACGGATATTTTATACAAGACCGATAAGGAAGATTGGGATGCCGAATCGCAGGCCATTTTACAGGCCTTGACGGTTTTAGATAAGTTAGAAGAGATCGCTCAGGCGAATCCTTTTATTACGGTTAAAAGTGGCCAGGCGCTCTGTAAGCAGCTTTTGCAGCAGCAAAAAATGACCTTTGAAGGGGCGGAGAATCGAACCTTACATGTGATGGGACTGTTGGAAACGCGGACATTGGACTTTGACCGGGTGATTGTTTTATCGCTGAATGAAGGCAGTTTGCCGGGAACGCGGAAGCGTGAAAGTTTGATACCCGTCGATATTGCGAATATGGCGGCCTTCTCGCTGCCTACGTTCACCCAAGCGGATGCGGTGACGAGTTATCACTTTTATCGTTTGCTACAGCGGCCTAAAGAAGTGATGTTGGTGTATGTGCAGAATGATTCGTCCTCAGCAGAGGTAAGCCGTTTTATTCGCCAGATTCGCTATGATTGGGCCAAAAAGAATCCACATTTGACCCTGCGTGAACCAGTGGTAAAATTCAGTTCGAACGAGGCAAATAATCCGGAAATAACCTTGCGCATCGAGAAAACGCCGGAATTAATCTCAGAAATAAAAGATGTTCTAGCCAGAAGAGGACTTTCTCCCTCTTCCGTTGCAATGTTTGCGAGTTGTTCTCTTAAATATTACTTCTCCCAAATAGTCAACCTGCAACAAGAAAAACAGCGAGACGATGAAATGGGAGCGGATGTTTTTGGGACCTGGGTACATAAGGTGCTAGAGTTACTCGATAAACAAATGATCGCTTCTGGTGGTTATGAGGATGGACTTTC
>JBJTMW010000130.1:0-8135 GCA_046070715.1 Aquirufa sp.
ATCGAAATGCGAGGCCGAAATATCACCATAAAACACATTGACTAATATGGAAGAATACATTAAGACCTTTCCGGAGGCCACCCAAAAAATCTTAATCGAGGTGCGCGACGCGATTCGCTCCGTCGTACCTGAGGGAACCGAAGAAACCATGTCCTATGGAATGCCCACCTTTAAATTAAATGGCAATTTGGTCCATTTCGCGGCATGGAACAACCATTTGGGATTTTATCCAACACCCAGCGGGATTAAGAATTTCGTACAAGAATTAGCGCCTTACGAGGGATCAAAGGGAGCCATTAAGTTTCCCTATCACTCACCTATGCCATTGGAACTCATTAAAGAGATTACCTTATTTAGAGTTCAGGAGAATTTAGCCAAAAAGAAACGATGAAAAAACTCCTATTCTGCTTCTTAGCAGCCACTTTCAGCCTATGTGCTCAGACGAATGAAGAAAAAATCCATTCATTCATTCCAACGCTTGACTCCTTATTTAAACAACAAGCTAGCCTTTCTAAAATGCCTGGTCTTGTCTATGGAATCGTATACAAAGGCCAGTTAATTCATTCCAATGCGCTAGGTCTCGCACAAATCGAGAACGGCATAAAGGCCGACAATACGATTGATTTTCGCATTGCTTCGATGTCCAAAAGCTTTGCCAGTATGGCCATTCTTCAGCTGAGAGATGCGGGTAAATTACGCTTAGACGATCCGGCATCGATTTACATTCCGGAGTTAAAGTCGACTCAATCGCTCACGAAAGATGCTCCTGTTATCACCATTCGCCATTTACTAAGCCATGCGGCTGGATTTCCAGAAGATAATCCATGGGGCGATCGCCAATTAGGCATTTCAGATGACACCTTCAAGGCAATGATCAAAAAAGGAATCACGTTCTCCACAAACCCAGGCGTGAGCTATGAATACAGCAATATGGGCTTTGCGATGCTAGGCTTAATCATCAAAAACGTGAGTGGCCAAAGCTACCAAACCTACATTAAAGAACACATTTTCAAGCCCCTTGGCATGCATCATACCTATTGGGAATACAGCGAAGTTCCGGCAAACAAATTAGCCTATGGATACCGTTGGCTGGATAATAAATGGGTGAAGCAACCCATGGAGCACGATGGAGCCTATGGTGCGATGGGAGGATTGATCACTACGTTAGAAGATTTCAGCAAATACACCGCTTTGCACTTATCAGCTTGGCCAGAGCGCGATGAATCAGAAAAAGGCCCCCTTAAACGTAGTTCCTTACGTGAAATGCAATTCCCTTGGAACATCAGCGGATTTAATCCCAAATACACCTATCCAAATGGACGAATCGGCAGTTCCTTTACTTCGTATGGCTATGGTTTAAGTTTCTTACAAGATGATCGAGGAAGACGCTCTGTGGGACATTCAGGAGGATTACCGGGTTTTGGAAGTAATTGGCGCATCTATCCAGACTATGATTTAGGTATTATATCGTTCGCAAATGTAACCTATGCACCAGCGAGTTTTATCAACCTAAAAGTGC
Organism: Aquirufa sp.; assembly: GCA_046070715.1. Classification (GTDB taxonomy): domain Bacteria; phylum Bacteroidota; class Bacteroidia; order Cytophagales; family Spirosomataceae; genus Aquirufa. The sequence goes on from JBJTMW010000130.1 coordinate 1,520, forward strand.
TAGATTCCCTAATTTCTTCCACTCAGCTAAGTCCTCGAAAATTACCGGCATCTGCTATTTTAAAGCAAAGTCAAACCGAATTAGTTCGCTTATTACCGGAATGGAAGAACGCGACTGAATCGGGTATTTTCGCCGAAAACTTCTTTTTAGATTATTTCCCGGAGAAGTTAGCAGCTGAAGCAAAGGCTATTTTTGAAAAGATTGGGAACATTCGTGCTATTAAGGAGATTGTACCTGAAAATAATTTGAGAGGAACCTTTCGATTGGAGGGCGATAAGGGTAGCGCAGAAGTCTTTTTCACCCTAAGTCCTGAAAATCCGGCACTGATTCAAGAATACCATATTTCAGAAACAAAAAAGGCTCATAACTGAGCCTTTTTTTGTTTTTCTATTTTCTCTGTCCGCTTAAAGGACTTGAATCCTAATTCAGGAGAATAACCCACTGAGTTTTTGGAATAATATCCTTTCTCATTGTAAGGACGCTTCCGCGGATGTTCTTTACATTCAGGAGAGCAGGCGCCTTCCATCTCTTTAAGACAGGATGGACAAATAGCTAAATGCTCATTGCATTCCGGATTCGCACAATTGACCATGTGATCTGATTTCGTATGACAAACATGGCATTCAGATACAATCTCCGGATTAATCGAATTCACCGGTGTCGCCACTCGATTATCAAATACATAACAAGAACCATCAAAATCCTCGCCACCTTCTTCTAGACCATATTTAATAATACCTCCGTGCAATTGATACACATCCGTAAATCCTTTTTCAATTAAATAAGCGGATGCTTTCTCGCATTTAATTCCACCAGTACAATAGGTAATCACCTTTTTGTTTTTCAAATGCTCAATCTCCTGCACATGATCTGGTAAATCACGCAAATTCTCCATGTCAAAAGTGTAAGCTCCCTTAAAACGACCTAATTCATGCTCATAATTCGAACGCATATCGACTAATACGACATCTGGATCGTTTTTCAATAATTGCTTGAATTCTTTCGGTTTCAAATGCTTACCCGTTCTAACGCGAGGATCAACCCCTAAATCCGAATGAACAATTTCATTCTTCACTCGAACGTGCAATTTATTAAACGTGTGCGCTTCGTTTTCTTCGACTTTAAAATCAAAATCAGAACCCGCAAAAATCGGGTCAGCTTCCAGCCAACGCATATAGGCATCGCAATCCGCTTTTAGACCTGAAACGGTTCCATTCAAACCCTCTGCTGCGACGATAATACGTCCCAAAAGGTTATTCTCAATACAAAAAAGGTGGTGTTTTACTCGGTACTCTTCCGGATTCGGAATAGGAGTATAGTTATAGTAAAGCAATACACTGTAAGGTTTCATCTTCAACATGATTTACAGATTAAACGAAAAAATTAAGTGACGATGGGGAGATTCGAACTCCCAAACCTAAACGGCACTACCACCTCAAGGTAGCGTGTCTACCAATTTCACCACATCGCCAAAAACGGTTAGTAAAATTACCAATTATTTACTTACTTGCCAACAATTAGAGAACTCAAAATAATTTTACAATGGCTTTAGAAATAAGCGGAAAATTAATCAAGAAATTACCTGAAGTTACAGGAACAGGTAAAAACGGCACCAACTGGATCAAGCAAGAATTTGTGATCGAAACACAAGATCAATACCCTAAAAAGGTGTGTATGTCTGTTTGGGGTGATAAAACACAAGATTTAACGCCAGTTCAAGAAGGCGAAATCGTCAAAGTGCAATTCAACGTAGAATCAAGAGAATACAACGAGCGTTGGTATACAGAAATCCGTGCGTATCGTTTAGATCGTACTGGTTCAATCCCAGCAGGAGTGGAGCCTACGCCAGCAGCGGGTGGATACCAATTCCCTCCATTAGCGGCTGAGAGTGGGGATGATTTGCCATTCTAAAAGATAGGAGAGTATAGAGTAGAGATAATAAAGAAGGGGCCCTAGAGCCCCTTTTTTATTTAACATTCATGAGTACGGAAGAAATAAGTCCAGAGTATATGAATCCGGAAGGGAAAAATCACATATTCTATCTTTAATCTCTACTCTATACTCTCTACTCTATACTCTATAATCTATACTCTCATATCTAGCGCCATCGCCTGATGCACAATATCCGCCTCAATAAACGTATCTCCATAAGGCTGAAAACCCAAGGAAGCATACAAAGGCATCACTGAAACCTGGGCGTGTAAATAATAATGCTTACAATCTGGGAATTCTTTAGCGGATTCTGCAAAAATTTGCTGTATGATCAGGGAGGCATAGCCTTTACCGCGGGCTGATTCCAACGTGGCAATTCGCTCTACCTTAATTCCTTTTTCGGTCTTACGGTAACGACCCGTTGCCACTGGCATGGAATCTTCAAACAATAAATAGTGTTTGGCTACTGCATCTAATTCATCAAATTCCTCAGACGGCAAACACTTTTGTTCTTTGACAAATACCTCGGTCCGAATCGCAAACACCTGTTCGATTTCTTCCGGACTAATCGCTTGAATGATCCTATTTTTCTTGCTTTCCATAGGCCTCGATGATTTTACGCACTAAACGGTGACGAACGACGTCCGAACCATCCAATTCTACAAAGGCAATCCCATTTATTCCTGATAGAATACGCTCTGCTTCTCCAAGACCAGACGTTTGGTTTTTAGGTAAATCCACTTGGGATTTATCGCCCGTAATAATCGTCTTTGATTGGATACCCATACGCGTTAAAAACATCTTCATTTGCATCGATGTGGTATTTTGAGCCTCATCTAGCAAAATAAACGCTTTATTCAGTGTTCGGCCACGCATGTAGGCCAAAGGAGCAATTTCTATCGTCCGATTCTCCAGATAAAACTTAAGTTTTTCGGCTGGAATCATATCGTCTAAGGCATCATAGATGGGACGCAAGTAGGGATCAATTTTCTCTTTCAAATCCCCTGGCAAGAAACCCAGGTTTTCTCCCGCCTCTACCGCAGGACGCGTAATGATGATTTTCTTTACTTCTTTATTTTTCAAAGCCTTCACAGCGAGCGCTACGGCTGTATACGTTTTACCAGTTCCGGCAGGTCCAATCGCGAAAACGATGTCATTCGTGGTAGCAGCATCGACTAGTTTACGTTGATTCGGAGTTTTGGCCTTAATAACGATTCCTTTATTGCCAAAAAGAAGCACGTCTTTATCCTCCACCCAAGGCTGTTCTGATTCCTCACCTGTCGGATTCAAAACCGCATCGATGTAGGCTTGCATATGTTTTTCAGTGAGGGTATGGTGTTTGTCCAAATGGGCCACACAAGAGTTCACAATGGCTTCTACTAAAGCGATTTGATCGTTCGATCCGCGGACCGTTAATTGCTCGCCTCGGGCGATGATTTTGGACTGAGGAAAGGCGTTTATCAACAAATTGATATTTACGTTTGCTACGCCTAAAAAGTCAATTAGAGAGACCTCTGAGAGGGAAATTATTTTTTCTAACAAGTAAAAATGGGTTTAAATCGTATGGGAGTAAAAATAAGAAATTCCTGAAATTTAATATCTTCCTTTGTAAGATAATTTTGAAAATTTAACGTAAAATTGTGGTATGGAATCTAACACCCCTTCATCCATTTATAAAAAAGGAAATCAATCGGCTGGCATTCGTTCGCAGACGGGCCCTACACGTTTAAGCGATTTGGGGCTAGGAAAATTACCTCCGCAGGCAGTTGACTTAGAAGAAGCCTTGTTAGGGGCCTTGATGTTAGAGAAAGAACCTTTGGCAAACGTCATCGAATTATTAAAACCTGATTCCTTTTACAAAGAAGGGCACCAGTTGATTTTCGAGGCGATTCAAGGTTTATTCCAAGCTTCTCAACCCGTTGATTTATTGACGGTTAATAATTACTTGAAGCAAAATGGTAGTTTGGAAAAAGCAGGTGGCACCAGCTACTTAGCCCAATTAACTTCGCGTGTTAGTTCTACATCGAACGTTGAATTCCACGCCAGAATCATTATTGAGCAATATTTAAAGCGTCAGCTAATTCAAATATCCTCCGAAATCCAGCGCCTATCCTATGAAGATACGTCTGACGTATTTCATTTATTAGACAAAATGGAGCAGGAGCTCTTTACCATTGCAGAATCTAATATCCGTAAGAATTACGAAAGTATGTCGGATATCTTGAAGAAGGCTGTGGATGAATTAGAGAAAAAACAACTTCAAAAAAGTGGTTTAACGGGTATTCCATCCGGATTTACGGACTTAGACCGCTTGACATCTGGCTGGCAGCGACAAGAATTAATCATCATCGCGGCTCGTCCTGGTATGGGTAAGACGGCCTTTGTCGTTTCCGCTTGCCGAAACGCCGCCGTCGATTTCAATCACTCGGTTGCCTTATTCTCCCTAGAGATGAGTGCCGTTCAGTTGGTGAATCGTATCATTTCTGCAGAAGCGGAAATCGAGGCCGATAAAATCAGAAAAGGGAAATTAGAGCCGCACGAATGGCAGCAATTGCACACGAAAATCAATAAATTATTCGAAGCGAATATGTTTATTGATGATACGCCAGCTTTATCCATTTTGGAATTACGGGCGAAATGTCGTCGTTTGAAAGCCCAAAAAGGCATCGACCTCATCGTCATCGATTACTTGCAGCTAATGACCGGCGATAGTTCAGGCAAAGGGGCTAGCGGAAACCGCGAGCAAGAAATCGCTCAAATTTCCCGTGCACTGAAGCAATTAGCGAAAGAATTAGATGTGCCAGTTATCGCACTTTCTCAATTAAACCGTTCCACAGAAACGCGTGGAGGGAACAAGAAACCACAACTTTCTGACCTTCGTGAATCGGGAGCCATCGAGCAAGATGCCGATCAGGTTATGTTTATCTACCGCCCTGAATACTATGGCATCACGGCGGATGACCAAGGAAACTCGATTACTGGAATGGGGGAAATCATTATGGCCAAAAACCGTTCGGGTTCACTCGACAGTGTTTGGCTGAAATTCATTGGTAAATTCACCAAATACTGCGATTTAGACTTCCAACCCTTCTCAAACAATGAAGGGGGTAATTTCGACTTAAGTGCCTTGGGAGATCAAACTTCAGCCTTTGAGTCAAGTAATGACTCGGTATTCAAAGGAAGTAAGATGAATTTACCGCCGGAGGATTATGATCCGTTGAACACGCCGTTTTAGATCTAGAGTAGAGATAAGAGAGCAAAGAGTAAAGATTAGAGTTTTTCATAAAGTCAAAAAAGGGGCATAAGCCCCTTTTTTGACTCAATATCTCTACTCTATACTCTATTCTCTATAATCTTAAGACTTCAGTATCAGTCTCACAATATTCTCCACATGATGCGTCTGCGGAAACATATCCACCGGATGAACCACATCCACTTCATAGGCCACATCTAGTAAGGCTAAATCGCGGGCTTGAGTCGCTGGATTACAGGAAACGTACACAATTTTCTTCGGCTTAACGGCTAAGATTTGATTCACTACATCTAAATCCATTCCAGCCCGTGGAGGATCAGTAATAATAACATCAGGTGCGCCATGAATGGCGATAAATTCTTCTGTTAAGACTTTCTTCATGTCGCCGGCAAAGAAGGTTGCATTCTTAATGCCATTTAATTCGGCATTAATGCGCGCATCTTCTACCGCCATCTCGACGTATTCGAGACCGACCACTTTCGAGGCATGTTTCGAAAGAAATAAACCGATGGTACCCGTGCCGGTGTAGAGGTCATAAACCACTTCATTACCTTGCAAATCAGCGTATTGGCGCACTAATTGGTATAATTTTAGGGCTTGCTTGGCATTGGTTTGGAAGAAAGATTTAGGGCCTATTTGGAACTTCAAATCCTCCATCATTTCGACCATAAATGGCTTTCCGTGGTAGCAAACGACTTCTAAATCGTGGAAGGTGTCGTTCCCTTTTTGGTTTACGACATAATTCAACGAGGTGATCATAGGAAAATTTGACTTCAAATAGTCCATTACCCGTATGATTTCTTCTTCCGTGGCGTAGGCAAACTGGACGGTGACCATCCACTCATCCGTTACCGTATTACGGATGATCAAATTTCGTAAAGCTCCCTCTTGTTGGTTTTTCAATTCATAATAGGAGATCCCATTTGCGTCTGCAAAATCGCGAACGCCATTCCGAATTGCATTGGAAGGGTCGGGTTGTAAATAGCAATGATCGACCGGTAAAATCTTATCAAAACGACCAGGAACATGGAAACCTAGTGCGTTCATCGATCCTAAATCTTCTTTACCAATTTCATCTTCTGTGAGCCAGCGAGCACAAGAAAAAGTGAATTCTAATTTGTTACGGTAATAATATGTTTCCTCTGAACCTAATATTGGTTGAAATTCAGGCAATTTCACTTTTGCAATGCGTGTCAAATTATCTTTGACTTGCTGAGCCTTGAAAGCGGTTTGGGATTCATAGGAAACATGTTGCCATTTACATCCTCCACAAATTCCGAAATGGCTACAAGCCACTGCCGTCCTATGTTTTGAAAGCGCTTGAATATGAATAGCTTGGGCCTGCTTGAAGCTTTTCTTCGACTTTAAAACACGTAAATCAGCGATATCACCGGGAGCAACTGCTCCTTGTACAAAAATTACTTCATCGTT
>JBJTMW010000131.1:0-3668 GCA_046070715.1 Aquirufa sp.
TTGCACTACTGGAAAACAGCCATCAATAAGGGACGCATTTCCGCTTTAGTGGAAAAAGAGACACCAGAGCAGATGCTGGCATCTCTGGGTTTTGTGCCGGATATTTTCAGTTCTTCGCATAAGTATTTGACGAAGGAGCAGATTGATTTTTGTCACTTGAAAGGAATGCAAGTCATTCCTTGGACGATCAATACGACGGCAGAGATGCAGCAATTCAGCGATTGGCAGGTAGACGGCATCATTACCGATTACCCAAATCGTGCCCCTCAATTCCTTAAGCCCTAAACATGTCCTTGTTTAATGAGACTTTGTTGTGGTTCATGAAGCGGCGGATGCCGCGGATAGAGGCCATGTATGAACGGCCTTTGGAACTACAAGAACAAATGATGCAGGGCTTATTGTCGCATGGCCAATCGACCGAATGGGGCACGAAACACGGTTACTCCGATATTAGTAACTACGAGAGATTCAAACAGCAAGTACCCATTTCCACCTACGAAGAGATTTTTCCCTACATCGACCGAATGATGCAGGGGGAGCAAAATATCTTGTGGGATACGCCGATAAGCTGGTATTCGAAGTCTTCCGGAACCACAAATGCCCGGAGTAAATTCATTCCGGTCTCGAAAGAGTCGCTGGAAGAGTGCCACATGATGGGGGGGAAAGATATGATTACCTTGCTGGCAGCGAATAAGCCAGATACCAAAGTGTTTGAGGGGAAAGGCCTGTCCATCGGGGGGAGTTTGACGGAGAATCCGGTGAATTCGAGCATGCTGATGGGGGATGTGTCGGCGGTGGTGATGAAGAATTTGCCTATTTGGGCGCAAATTATACGCACGCCCTCGCTTGATGTGGCGCTGATGGGGGATTGGGATCAGAAGATCGAGAAGATGGCGATTGAGACGTCGAAGGAGAATGTGACGAGTATTTTAGGTGTTCCCACGTGGACACTCGTGTTGATTGAGAAGATTTTAGAGATTACCGGAAAGAAGTCGATTCTGGAGGTGTGGGAGAATTTTGAGTTTATGATTCACGGGGCGGTGGCTTTTGGGCCCTACCGCGAGTTGTTTAAGAACCAAATTTTTCCTTCGTCACAGGTCGGATTTTTAGAGATTTACAATGCGTCGGAAGGGTTCTTTGGGATTCAGGATGATCTGTCCAAACCCGATGAGATGCTCCTCATGCTCGATTATGGCATCTTCTATGAGTTCATTCCGATGAACGATGAGGGGGAAGAGGCGAACACCATCGTTTCTTTAAGCCAAGTAGAAGTAGGCGTGAATTACGCCATGGTCATTTCGACGAATGCGGGTTTGTGGCGCTACAAGATAGGTGATACCGTGAAGTTTACGTCGGTGAGTCCATACCGCATTAAGATTTCGGGAAGGACGAAGCATTTCATTAATGCTTTTGGGGAAGAGTTGATTATTGAGAATGCAGAGACGGCCGTCGCGCGCGCTTGCGCCGCGACCCAGGCAGAGATCAAGGATTATACGGCGGCTCCGGCCTTTATGAACGAGGGCAAAAATGGGCATCACGAATGGGTGATCGAATTTTCAAAAGCCCCAAAAGATTTTCGTACCTTTGCACAGATTTTAGACCAAACGCTTCGCGAGCAAAACTCGGATTACGATGCGAAAAGGTCTTATGATTTAGTGCTTGGCCCTCCTTTGGTCCATATCGCCCCAGCCGGAACTTTCCACAACTGGATGCGGGAACGAGGGAAATTAGGCGGCCAGCATAAAGTTCCGAGGTTAAGTAACCACCGGGAATTTTTAGAAGGAGTGAAGGCTCATTTTTAATCAAAACAAGCTATGTCGTTAAAATTAACTATCGAGAATGGTATCAAAGATGCCATGCGTGCGAAAGACGCAGACCGTTTACGGGCTTTACGTGCGATCAAATCCATGATTCTTTTGGAAGAAACATCGGGTTCTAGCGCTGACGGTTTAAGCGCAGATGCGGAGATGAAAATCTTGATGAAAGCTGCGAAGCAACGCCGTGATTCCCTTGAAGTGTATGTTTCTCAAAACCGTCCAGACTTAGCGGAAAAAGAGCAAGCGGAATTAGCCATCATCGAAGAATTCTTGCCTAAGCAATTGTCTGACGCAGAATTAACCGCTAAAATCACCGAAATCATCGCTGCTGTAGGTGCTACTAGCCCAGCCGATATGGGGAAAGTAATGGGCGTTGCATCAAAGCAATTAGCCGGATTAGCAGACGGTAAAGCTATCTCAGCGAAAGTGAGTGAATTATTAAAGAAATAAGATTGGAAAAGAAGGTCGCGATACGGAATTTGAGTTTTGATCAGCTGAAGGCAGAAATGCTTGCAGCTGGAGAACCCGCATTCCGGGCTAAGCAGGTATATGAGTGGATTTGGAAGAAGGCGGCGCGCAGTTTCGATGCGATGGGAAATATTCCTAAGACGACGCGCGAATGGCTTTCGGAGAAATTTTCTTTGCAAATCGTGACGACTGCGGAGGCGCAATACAGCTCCGATCGCACTATCAAATCCAGCTTTCAATTACACGATAATAACCTCGTGGAGGGCGTTTTAATTCCTACCCGCGAACGCGTGACGGCCTGTGTTTCCTCCCAAGTGGGATGTTCGCTTACCTGCAGCTTCTGTGCAACGGGATATATGGACCGCAAGCGAAATTTAGAGTCTTTCGAGATCTACGATCAGGTCGTTTTGATCCGCGATCAGGCACAAGAAAAATACGGTCAGGCGCTCACGAACATTGTTTACATGGGGATGGGCGAACCGCTGTTGAACTACGCGAATGTCCTAAAATCCATCGAACAGATTACCTCGCCAGAGGGTTTAGGGATGTCGCCACGCCGCATTACGGTGTCCACGGCGGGTATCGCGAAGATGATTCAAAAGTTGGGCGACGATCAGGTCAAGTTCAATTTGGCCCTTTCCCTGCACGCTGCGAACGATACGAAGCGTAACCAGATTATGCCCATTAACGAGAGCAATACTTTGCAAGTCCTGAAGGCCGCGCTTTTGTATTTCTTCGAGAAGACGGGCAACGAAATCACGCTCGAATACATCGTCTTTAACAAGTTCAACGACACTCTTGAGGATGCCCGCGAATTGTATGAGTTTGCCAAAGGAATCCCCTGCAAAATCAACCTCATCGAATACAACCCGATTGCTCAGTCTTCTTTCGTAAACGCGGAGGCAGATGCGATCGCGAAGTTCTCAGCGTTCCTAGAAAGTAAACGAATGATTGTGAATATCCGCCGCTCCCGCGGACGTGATATTGATGCGGCTTGCGGCCAGCTTGCCGGCAAAAAAGCCCCAATAGATGCCTAATACGATGTTTCCCATCTTCTTGAAAATGGATCAAATCCAGACTTTGGTCGTGGGAGGAGGGAACGTAGCCTTAGAAAAGGCATCCGCGATATTGCGCAATTCACCGGAAGCAAACTTGACTTTGGTAGCACCCTTTTTTCGCCCGGAAACGATCGAATATTTACGGGATTTTCCGCACGTGCGCATCTTAGCGCGCGGCTTTCAACCATTGGATTTAGAAGGCCTAGACTTAATCATCTGCGCCACGGATTCTCCCACTTTGCACGCGGAGATCAAAGCCCTAGCCGCTGCCCAGCATTTGCTTTGCAATGTGGCAGATACGCCGCCTTTGTGTGATTTTTATTTG
>JBJTMW010000132.1:0-4934 GCA_046070715.1 Aquirufa sp.
CTAGTCGCTAGTCGCTAGTCGCTAGTCGCTAGTCGCTAGTCGCTAGTCGCTAGTCGCTAGTCGCTAGTCGCTAGTCGCTAGTCGCTAGTCGCTAGTCGCTAGTCGCTAGTCGCTAGTCGCTAGTGAAATGATAAATAGCAAGGTAGAAATAATTATTTTACAACTAACTACTACCGATTATAAAATAAAAAAGGAGACGAAACGTGTAGTTCCGACTCCTTTTAATTTACTTTCGACTAGTGACTAGTGACTAGCGACTAGCCGCGACTAAGCCGCCTGCGGCGACTACGCTAACGCTGCCTTCAAATTCGTATCTAAAGCCTCTAAGAACTCTTCTGTGTATAAGTAGTGCTCTCCGTGAGTAACTTTGTTTCCGTGGATACAAACCGCTAAGTCTTTGGTCATTTTACCAGACTCTACCGTAGCGACACAAACTTTTTCCAAAGTTTGGCAGAAATTAATCAAAGCCGCATTGTTGTCTAATTTACCGCGGAACTCTAAACCACGTGTCCAAGCGAAGATAGACGCGATTGGATTCGTAGAAGTAGGCTTTCCAGCTTGGTGATCGCGGTAGTGACGTGTCACTGTACCGTGAGCAGCCTCCGCCTCCATTACTTTTCCGTCTGGAGTAATCAATACAGACGTCATTAAACCTAATGAACCGAAACCTTGCGCAACCGTATCAGATTGAACGTCTCCGTCGTAGTTTTTACAAGCCCAAACGAAGTTTCCATTCCACTTCAATGCAGAAGCGACCATGTCATCGATCAAACGGTGCTCATAAACGATACCTGCTGCATCGAATTTCGCTTTGTAATCTGCTTGGTAGATCTCTTCAAAGATATCTTTGAAACGACCATCGTATTTCTTCAAGATCGTGTTCTTAGTTGATAAATACAAAGGCCAGCCTTTGCTCAATGCCATGTTAAAGCAAGAGTGCGCGAAACCTTTGATGGATTCGTCTGTATTGTACATGGTCATGGCAACGCCATCTCCTTTGAAGTTATACACTTCGAATGTTTGCGCTTCGCCACCATCTTCTGGCTGGAAGGTAACCGTTAATTTACCTTTTCCTTTTGTTACGAAATCAGTTGCACGGTATTGATCACCAAACGCGTGACGACCGATCATGATCGGAGCAGTCCAGTTAGGAACTAAGCGAGGAACGTTAGCGCAAACGATAGGCTCACGGAAAACAGTACCATCTAGGATGTTACGGATCGTTCCGTTAGGAGATTTCCACATTTGCTTTAAATCGAATTCCGTTACACGAGCCTCATCTGGTGTGATGGTAGCACATTTGATACCTACACCGTATTTTTTGATTGCCTCAGCTGCTTCGATAGTTACTTGGTCATTCGTCTCGTCGCGGTATTCTACGCCTAAGTCATAGTATTTGATGTCCAAATCTAAATAAGGCAAGATTAATTTATCCTTGATGAATTTCCAGATAATTCGAGTCATTTCGTCGCCGTCTAATTCAACGACTGGGTTGGCAACTTTAATTTTTTCCATTTTTGTTATATCAAAATTTTGATAGGTTGTGTTAATCCTGCAAAGGTAAAGACTAAATCTTTTTTCCTCCATTATTTTGGGGTATTTTTGTCAAAATGCTAGCTTTTTTTTGATGGAAACCGTAATAAAGATCTCATGCAAGGATGAGAAAGGATTAGTTCACAAAATAACGGGGGTGTTATTTTCGAAATTAGTGAATGTCACCCAGACCAATGAGTTTGTAGATGAACTAAAAGAGCGCTTTTTTATGCGGGTTTCTTTTACGGGGGAAGCTGATTTGATTTCCTTGAAGCAGGAGATCGAGGTCGTTTTGCCTTTCGATGCCCAGGTGGAGGTCATTCCGCCAGCAAAAAAGCGCGTATTCATTTGTGTGACTAAAGAGCATCATTGTTTGGGAGATTTACTAATTAAGTCTCAATTCGAAGATATGCCCTTTTCGATTGTGGGTGTACTAGGGAATCATGCGGTGTTAGCACCACTCTGCGCCCAGTTTTCGATTCCATTTAAACACGTGCCGGCAGAAGGTTTAACGCGAGAGGAGCATGAAGCGCAGGTGAAGCAAATCATTGATGCTGAAAATCCTGATTTAATCGTTCTGGCGAAGTATATGCGAATTTTAACCCCAGATTTTGCGTCGGCTTATTTGGGTAAAATGATCAATATTCATCATTCTTTTTTACCCGCATTCGTAGGGGCAAATCCGTATCAGCAAGCTTTTCAGCGGGGAGTGAAGATTATTGGTGCGACAGCCCATTTTGTGACCGATGATTTAGATGAAGGTCCGATTATTTGTCAGGATGTGGTGTCAGTGAACCATTCTTATGATGCGAAGCAGATGTCGAAGGCAGGAAAAGAAGTGGAAAAAATGGTTTTGGCCAAAGCCTTACAACTCGTACTCGAGGATCGCGTCTTTATACATGAAAACAAGACGATTTTATTTGATTAAAATTTGCCTGAAAAAGCGTAAATTGCAGTCCTTTTTTTAGATACTATGTTTGAGAATTTAAGTTCGAAGTTGACCACGGCTATGCGTACCCTGAAGGGGAACGGTAGAATTACGGATATTAACGTTGCCGCTACGGTGAAGGAAATTCGCCGCGCCTTAATGGATGCGGACGTTAACTACAAGGTAGCGAAAGAAATCACGGATCGCATTAAGGATCAGGCGATGGGCCAAAAAATCCTTATCTCCGTCGAGCCTGGTCAATTATTGATTAAAATCGTTCACGAAGAATTAACCCAGTTAATGGGTGGTCAAAAGCAGGACATTAATCTAAAAGGCGATCCATCGGTCGTTTTGATCGCGGGTTTACAAGGTTCTGGTAAGACGACTTTCTCGGGTAAATTAGCGCAATACATAAAAAAAGGAGGACGTAATGTACTTTTAGTAGCCTGCGATATTTACCGTCCTGCGGCGATCGACCAATTGAAAGTGTTGGGAGAGCAAGTAGGGGTGGAAGTATACGCTGAGCCTGAAAATAAGAATGCCGTTAGCATCGCAGAGAACGCATTGTCTTATGCCCGTAAGATGGGCAAAAAAGTAGTCATCGTCGATACGGCGGGTCGTTTGGCGGTGGATGAGGCGATGATGAACGAGATCGCAGCTGTCAAGGAGGCAATTAAACCAACGGAGATTTTATTCGTAGTTGATTCGATGACGGGTCAAGATGCGGTGAATACGGCGAAGACCTTTAATGATCGATTAAATTTTGACGGAGTTGTCTTAACGAAATTAGATGGTGATTCGCGCGGTGGTGCGGCCCTTTCTATCCGTCAAATTGTAGATAAACCAATCAAATTCATTTCTACAGGCGAAAAAATGGAGGCCTTGGATCAGTTCTATCCTGATCGTATGGCGAACCGTATCCTGGGAATGGGGGACGTGTTGTCTTTAGTGGAGCGTGCGCAGCAGGCTTTTGACGAAGATGAGGCGGCTCGATTAAATAAGAAGATACGCCAAAACAACTTTACGTTTGAGGATTTCTACGCCCAACTACAACAAATCAAGAAGATGGGTAACATCAAGGATTTGATGGGCATGGTGCCAGGAATGAGCCAGGCCGTGAAGGATGTGGATATTTCCAATGATTCTTTCAAGCCGATCGAAGCGATCATCAGCTCGATGACCCCGAAGGAGCGTCAAAATCCCGATATTTTGAACCCATCACGCAAGAATCGGATTGTAGCAGGGTCAGGAACGTCGATTCAAGAGGTGAATAACCTGTTGAAGCAGTTCGAGGACATGCGTAAAATGATGAAGATGATGAACAAGGTTCAAGATGGAAAGATGAAGATGCCTAATTTAGGAGGCATGTTCAAGCGCTAATTATTTTCGAATTAGCGCTCCTATTTCCTTCTCGAATCCTTTCATTAAACGATCCATCGTGGACTCAATTACCTTATCTGTTAAGGTTTGGGACTCATCTTGTAGCGTAAAGCTTACAGAATAGGCCTTCTTGCCTTCACCCAGGTTTTTGCCCTCGTAGACGTCGAATATCGATACGTTTTTCAACAAATTCTTCTCGTATTGCTCCGCTAGTTTGCGAATCGCTTGGTAGCTAACCGTTTTGTCAACAACAAGGGATAAGTCACGACGCACCTCGGGGAATTTGGAAATCTCCTGGTAGACGAAGTCAGCTTTCTCTTGTTTCACCCAGTAGTCCCAATCGAAATCCGCGAAGAATACGTCTTGTTTCACCTCCCATTTGCTGGCTAAATTCGGGTGAATCATCCCTACTTCGAGACACGCTTTCTTGTTAATGGAAATGCGTAATCCAAAGGCAAATACACTCGAATTCTCGATGGTGTCTGTCTCAAATTGTGTCACGCCTAAGGAGCGCATTAGCTCAATGCTGACTTGGTATAAGTGGTGTAACGCGGTTTTAGTAGGTGCGCTAGACCAGGTTTCTCCCGCCCATAAACCCGTCGTAAATAAGGCTAAATGTTTCTTTTCGATGTATTTAGCGCCCTTTTTGTGGTAGGTTTTGCCAAATTCAAAGACTTTCAGATCTTTTTGGCGGCGGTTAATATTGTGTGCTAACACCTCTAATCCCGCGAAAGACATGTGCTGTCTCATCACGCCAAGATCTTCGGAAAGACGATTTAGAATCTCTACCGTTTCGAATTGTAAATCTTTCGCGATAGCAGCGTGCGCATCGGCTTTCGTCAATGAATTGGTGATGATTTCCTGGAAACCTTTGGCCGTCAAAATCTGGGAGATATTCAACTGCACGCGCTCCTTATCTAACAAAGGGAATTCCGAAATGAAATTCGCACTCAAATGATCCGATAACGGGATGTTGTCCAAACCGTGGATACGCAAAATTTCCTCGATAATATCAGCCTCTCTGGTCACATCGACGCGGTAAGCAGGAGAGATCGCAACGAATTCGTCGCCTTTGTCGGCTTCGATTTTGAAA
>JBJTMW010000133.1:0-3589 GCA_046070715.1 Aquirufa sp.
CGTTTAAAATTGAATGACTAAGATGAACAGAATTTCTGCCCTTTTTGCTTCTGCGACTGAACCTATTTTAAATGTATATACAACAGCAGGCTATCCTCGTTTTGAGGATACAATGACGGTTTTGAATGCCCTACAAGAGGGAGGCGTCGATATTATTGAGGTGGGCATGCCCTATTCTGATCCAGTGGCAGATGGGGAAACGATACAGCTGTCGAATCAAGCGGCCTTAGAACAAGGGATGAGCGTGGCGCATCTTTTCGATCAATTGAAAGACATGCGTCAAACCATCACAGTTCCCGTTCTTTTGATGGGGTATATCAATCCTGTTTTACAATTTGGCGTGGAGGCTTTTTGTGCGAAATGTGCTGAGGTAGGCGTGGATGGCTTGATTTTACCCGATTTACCGATGGTAGAATATGAAGCAACTTACAAAGCCATCTTTGAGAAGTACGGCTTGTACAATATCTTATTGATTACCCCTCAAACGAATGATGAGCGCATTCGCCACATCGATTCGGTTTCAAAAGGATTTATCTATATGGTGTCTTCTGCGAGCACCACAGGCGCGAAAACAGGTATTTCGGCGATTCAAGAGACGTATTTCGATCGCATTGCGGCGATGAATTTGAAGAATCCCCGTCTGATTGGTTTTGGAATTTCAGACCATGAGAGCTTTGTGAAAGCCTCTAAATATGCGTCTGGAGCCATCATTGGAAGTGCCTTTGTCAAGCTGATTGCACAGGCGAAAGACCTTCAGGCTGAGATCATTGGCTTTGTGCAGTCGATTAAAGGTAAAAAGTAACCAAATGTTTTTAGAAAGAAATATTTTTCCTATCTTTGCAACCCCAATCAGACGATCTTATGCACAAGTGGGCCGCTAAGCGCTGATTATCATCCAATAAAATTAGTTCAGATGAGCGATTTAATTAAATTCGTAGAGCAAGAAAACGCAGCACGTAGAGGTGAACACCCTGAATTTGCTGCAGGAGACACAGTTAACGTACACGTGAAAATTCGTGAAGGTAACAAAGAGCGTATTCAGGTTTTCCAAGGTTTAGTTATCCAACGTAAAAATTCGGGTGCTGGTGAATCTTTCACAGTTCGTAAGATCTCTAACGGTATCGGTGTTGAGCGTATTTTCCCAATCTTGTCACCAAACATCGACAAAATTGAAGTATTACGTCGTGGTAAAGTACGTCGCGCACGTTTATACTACATGCGTGGTAAGCAAGGAAAAGCGGCTCGTGTTAAAGAGAAGAAAAAATAGGTTTGAGATTTTTTATATAAAAGAGAGCTGCTCAGAAATGAGCAGCTTTTTTTATGTCCACAGGTCAGTAATCTCGGCAAGAATTATACTTTTGTAGGTAAATAAACCTATTCAAATGAAATCCAACGCTTCGAATCGCCGCGAATTCTTGCATAGTGCAAGTATGCTAGGCGGTATGGCCTTTTTGCCCAGTTCTTTTAAAGATGTCACAAAATCCTTTGCTCCATCCATGCCGGAGCGCGTCATTGCGCCGCGTATTAAATTTGGTGTAATTGGAATCAACCACAGCCATATTTATGGAATGGCCACTTCCATCATCAAGGGTGGAGGGGAAATGGTCTCATTCTATGCGAAAGAGGCTGATTTAGCGAAAGACTTTGCTGCTAAATTTCCAGGAGTTAAGCAAGCTGCTTCCGAAAATGAACTATTAGAAGATCCTTCGATTCAATTAATTTTAAGTTCCATCATTCCAGTGGAGCGCGCACCTTTAGGAATTAAGGTGATGCAACATGGGAAAGATTACATGGTGGACAAACCGGGCATTACGAGTTTAGCGCAATTAGCGGAGGTTCGTAAGGTCCAAAAAGCTACCAAACGCATCTATTCCATCTCCTACAGTGAGCGTTTTGAGAACAAGGCGACAGAGAAGGCGAGTGAATTAGTTGCAACCGGGATGATCGGAAAGGTCATCCAAACGATAGGGACTGGCCCGCACCGCATTAGTTTGAATGCGCGTCCTGCCTGGTTCTTTGACAAGCAATATTACGGTGGCATCATTTGCGATATCGGTTCCCATCAGGTGGACCAATTTTTGCATTTTACACAGTCCAAAAACGCGAAAGTAGTGGCCTCTCAGGTCGCTAACTATACCTATCCGCAACATCCCCAATTCGAAGATTTTGGTGATTTAATGCTGCAAGGAAATGGCGGGTCGGGTTATATCCGGGTGGACTGGTTTACGCCTAATGGCCTGAATACTTGGGGCGATGGTCGTTTGACGATCTTAGGGACCGAAGGATTCATGGAAATTCGCAAGAATACAGATATTGCCTCACCACATGGTGTGGGGAGCCATTTGTATGTGGTAAACAACAAGGAAACCTTATATGTGGATTGCAAAAATGTGGAATTAACGCACGGCGAAAAGGTCGTGGATGATGTGGTTAACCGCACGGAGACGGCCATGACCCAAGAACACTGCTTCTTGGCAACTGAATTAGCTTTACAGGCACAGGCGAAAGCCACTAAAATAGCTTTGACCTAATGAAAAGAAGAAATTTTGTCCAAAAAATCGCCTTAGGTGCCGTGGGCACTTTCGGTTTCCCTACCATCGTTCCAGCGAACGTATTAGGCGGGAAAGATGCCCCTAGCAATAAAATTAACATCGCCCAAATCGGTTGCGGACGCATCGCGCGTACTCATGATTTGCCCGGCACCTGGAAACACGATAAGGCGCGCATTATGGCTGTTTGCGATTTAGATCGCCACCGCACAGAGGAGACGAAGCAATTAGTCGAGGAATACTACACGAAGAAAACGGGTCAATCGAATTTCATCGATGTGAAGATGTACGATGATTACCGGGAGATGCTTTTGAACAAGGATATTGATGCGGTGATGATTAGTACGCCTGATTTTTGGCATGCACAACCAGCGATGGAAGCCGCCCTAGCGGGGAAAGATATTTATTTACAAAAACCCACATCCCTAACGATTCATGAGGGTCGCCAGCTAGCGAATGTGATCAAGAAAACGGGACGCATTCTCCAAGTAGGCACGCAACAACGTTCTTCGTCTCAATTTAGAATTGCAGCGGAACTTGTACGCAACGGCCGTATCGGTAAATTACATACGGTGAAAATTGGTTTGCCAGGCGATCCATCTGGTCCTCCGGCGCCAGCCATGCCTGTGCCGAAAGGATTTAACTTTGATATGTGGTTAGGCTCTACACCAGAGATGGCTTACACGGAGATTGCAGTGCATCCCCAAAAAGGGTATGATCGCCCGGGTTGGTTGCGTATGGAGCAATTTGGCGCGGGTATGATTACCGGCTGGGGTCAGCACCACTACGATTCTGCAGCTTGGGGAATGGATACCGAATTAACAGGTCCTATCTCAGTAGAAGCAGTGGCGGAGTTCCCGAAGTCAGGCCTTTGGAATGTACACGGAGACTTTATGTCGAAAGCGGAATATGCTAACGGCATCACGATGTATACTTCAGGAGGCTACCAAAACGGAATTCGCTATGAAGGGACTGAAGGGTGGATTTTTGTTTCCCGTGGTGATTATGCGGCTACTCCTAGCGATCCAACGGCGAAAGTG
>JBJTMW010000134.1:0-5612 GCA_046070715.1 Aquirufa sp.
CCTGTACACGGCCTAATTTCACCATGGCTTGAACATTTTTTCCAAAGAATGGAGATTCAATCGCAATCTCATCCGGCAAAAACTCCTCAATTATACCCAATACACGCTCATGGATTTTTAAAAATTTGGCTCCCTGTGTCGTGTATTTAGTTAAGTTTAGTACTCCATACTGCAAAACCGTTACCTTATCGTTCGTAATGCGCAAAAGGCCGTATCCAAGGTATCGGGTGCCCGGGTCAATGCCTAAGATTATTTTTTCTGAAGAGGAAGTGCTAATTTGCATCATCAAAGGTTAAATAAATCTGACGATCAGCTGCTTTTGACCACGTAAATCGAGGTAAAAGGGCAGGAATGAACGACGGGATTTGATGAATAAACATACAGAGCTTTAATGACGCAAATTAGCACTTCCTCTTCAGAAAAAATAATCTTAGGTATTGACCCAGGGACACGATACCTAGGTTATGGTCTATTGAGAATTACGAATGACAAGGTAACTGTTTTGCAGTATGGCGTGCTAAACTTGACAAAATACACTACGCAGGGGGCTAAATTCTTGAAGATTCACGAACGGGTTTTGGGTATTATCGAAGAATTTTTGCCAGATGAGATTGCGATTGAATCTCCCTTCTTTGGCAAAAACGTACAATCAATGTTGAAATTAGGTCGCGTGCAGGGGATGGTGATGTCTTTGGCCTTTTCTAAATCGATTCCGATTGCGGAATACGAACCTAAAAAGATCAAACAGTCGGTGACAGGGAATGGAAATGCATCCAAAGAACAAGTCGCTAAAATGGTGGAGATTATAGGCAACATTAAATTAGATGCCAAAATGCACGATGCAACCGATGCGCTCGGTATCGCTATTTGCCATCATTTCCATAATAAAAACATTAGTTCCACGCTTAAAGGAACAAAGAAAGGCTGGGGCGCATTTGTAACGGAGAATCCTGAGCGAATTAAATAAGTTCCGCTAACTGCTTATCCACCTCTTGTAGAGTCAAAACAGGAGCAAAGCAATAATCACCCACGCACAACAAATAGCCCTCTATTTCATCTGAAGGCACACAAACTAGTTGATCCTTATCGATACACCAGTCAAAACCATCCAAACTTTCGCCATCACCCGCATATTTTAGCAAAGCTTTGGGATGTTCAATCCATTCCGAATAAATACGTAACCAATTCGCAAAATAAGCGGGATGCGCAATGGCTCTCTCAAGAATTTGAGATAACATGGCTCGGCCATTTAGGGTATATTCTGCCTTATTCTTCAAAATACCCATCCACAAGAAAGCCTCACAAAGCATCGAATTAGAAGAAGGCATCACCGAGTCCATCACTTCCACTTTTTTCGCAATTAAATAGTCAGCTTTTTTAGAACGGTATTGATAAAGCGCTAGTTCTGGATGCGCAAACTCTTCACCAATTCGAAGCATTAGATTATCTGCTTTCTCCTTAAATTTAGAATCTGAGGTCAATAAATAAAGTTTTACATAAGCCAAAACCAAAGCTGAGACATCATCCAAAAAAGCACCAATGGGTTCGCGCGAAAACAGAGCCTGATGCAACCATTGATCACCTTTATAAAAATGAGTTTCAATAGCCTTAATTAAATCTACAGCGCTTTTCAAATCCTCTTTTCTACCAAATACTTGATAGACTTCCACGAATGCCGCCACTAATTGTGCATTCCATACCAAGACTTCTTTCGTATCTGTCCCGGGCCTTATTCGTGTAAGCCGTTCAGCGCGCAATACCTCCATTTCCTTTTCGAAATGTGCGTTTAAAACGGGAGAAGATTTGAATAAAATATTACGTCCATCTTCCCAATTTCCATTTTTTGAAATGGAATAAGTCTTCAAAAACTCCTCATTTTTCAAGGCGGCTAATTCCGTAAAAGTCCACGTATAAAACAAGCCTTCTTCACCCTCCGAATCAGCATCTAAGGAGGAATAATACAAGCCTCGAGGTGAAAGCAATTCGCGTTTTAAAAAAGAAATCGTATCAAAAATCACCTCTTGGTAGAGCGGATTTCGTTCACGCTTATAGGCTTTTGTATAGGCAGACAATAATTGCGCATTATCATAAAGCATTTTTTCAAAGTGAGGACAGAACCACTCAGAATCCACCGAATAACGAGAAAAACCACCACCCACAGCATCGTAGATACCCCCTTGGGCCATTTTCTCTAACCACGTTTTTTGAAGTAGGGGCAATCCTAATTCGACCGAAAGAGAAGAGGGTACTGCATATAAAAATTGAATCAAAGAGGGTAGAGGGAATTTAGGCGCTTTATTGATCCCTCCAAAAACAGGATCCAATGCCGATTTAATTTTAGTCAAAGCTGCTGGAATAACTGCGGCAGTCTCATTTAAATCTGAATGAGCAAAAAAGGAGGCCTTTTCAGATAAGCTCTCTGCGAATCCATCCGCTGATTTAGTTAAATCTTCGCGATTGTTGACAAAAGCATTATGAATCGAGTGTAATAACTGAATCCAATTGGCTTTTTTGAAATAGGTACCTCCGTAGAACGGTTTTTGGTCAGGTAATAAAAAAACATTAAGTGGCCAGCCTCCATTCAAACCCATCTGATGTAGTGCTTCCATATACACCATATCCACATCCGGACGTTCTTCCCTGTCTACTTTAATGTTTACAAAATATTCATTCATGATGGCCGCGACGTCCTCATTCTCAAATGATTCGTGCTCCATCACATGGCACCAATGGCATGCGGCATATCCAATGCTCACTAAGATAGGCTTGTCTTCCTTCTTCGCACGCTCCAAAGCTTCAGTCCCCCATGGTTCCCAGTGAACCGGATTGTTTTTATGTTGCAATAAATAGGGGGAAACTTCTGAGCCGAGCTTATTCATCTGAAATAGTCAAAATTGATTCGTAAATTTGCACAAAATACTCGTATGATTGACCAAAAAGACTTCGTTCTTAGCCCAGATATTGCCCATTCGCCAGAAAAACTAGCTAGTTTTTTAGCAGCTGAAATGGGAGAGGCCTATCTAGCGGCTTGTACCTATCGCATCGAAAAAAGGTCAATCGACGCCAGAAGCAGACAAATCAAAGTCAATCTTCGCATCGGCTTTTATGAAAAAGGGCACGATTTCAGTCTTTCTGCTCAACTACCCATATTATCTAAAGACGCTAAAAAAGTCATCATTATCGGATCCGGTCCTGCCGGATTATTTGCGGCCATTGATTTTGTCAAGAAAGGAATCAGACCGATCGTTTTAGAACGCGGAAAAGACGTTCGAGATCGCAGAAGGGATTTAGCGGCCATTAATCGCTTTAATTTAGTGGATCCCGATTCTAATTATTGTTTTGGTGAAGGTGGAGCTGGCACCTATTCTGACGGTAAATTATATACGAGAAGTACGAAACGCGGCGATATCAAAGGCGTTCTAGAGACTTTTGTGGCGCATGGTGCCCATAGTGATATCTTATTTGAAGCTCATCCGCATATAGGAACTAACAAATTGCCAGGTATCATCGCTTCCATGCGGGATTCTGTAATTGCAGCAGGCGGGGAGGTGCATTTTCATCACCGAGTAGTAGATTTTTTAATCGAAAATAAATCCATCAAAGGGGTCGTATGCTCGAATGGAACAGAATTCCTAGCCGATCGACTTTTATTAGCCACGGGACATTCTGCCCGTGATATATTTCAATTATTACAAAACAAAGGTGTCGCCATTGAAGCTAAACCTTTCGCAATAGGCGTTCGAATAGAACACCAGCAGTCTTTCATTGATCAAGTACAATACAAAGTAAAACAACGGCCGGAATACTTGCCACCAGCTAGTTTTAGCTTAGTGACCCAAAGTAAATTCCAAGGTATCCAACGAGGTGTTTTCTCCTTCTGTATGTGCCCAGGAGGATTTATTGTTCCCTCTGCGACATCGCCTAATCAGGTCGTAGTCAATGGGATGTCCCCATCCAGGCGGGATTCTAAATACGCAAATTCAGGGATTGTAGTTAGTATCGTAGAGGAAGATTTAGCTCGATACAAGGAATTTGGGGCTTTAGCGGGCATGCAATTGCAAGAAGAATTAGAACAGAAGGCAGGAAGTTTAGTAGGTGGGTCCCAAAAAGCGATTTCGCAATATACCCTTGACTTCATACAGGGAAAAGCGAGCAAGAGCTCGCATCCGACGAGTTACGTACCGGGTTTAGAACCAGGCGAAATGCGGGAATTCTTACCAGATTATATTTCGGAACCATTAGCCCAAGGGTTCCAAGATTTCAATAAGAAAATACCAGGGTTTTCTTCCAATTTAGGCCAAATCATCGGATTAGAGAGTAGAACATCATCTCCTGTGAAAATACCACGCGATAAGGAAACACTGGAACATCCAGAGATCAAAGGACTTTATCCATGCGGAGAAGGTGGTGGCTATGCCGGTGGCATTATGTCTGCGGCTTTGGACGGAATACGCTGCGCAGAAGCGATTGCTAAAACGATGTAGCCATGAAAGAATTCGAGCCTTTCAAGCAAATTTATCAGCAAATCCTCCAAAAACCGGAGATCAAAGCTCAAGCCAAACTAGCAGCCGTAGCTGTATTATTTATCGAACTAGAGGAACAGGAACCACATCTCGTTCTCATAGAGCGAAATCAATACGATGGTCACCATAGTGGTCAAATGGCGCTACCTGGCGGAAAAATGGACCCTTCAGATCAAGATTTACGCGAGACAGCAGCTAGAGAAGTGCTCGAAGAAATAGGAGTAGAGATTGATTCGGCTTCGTTAGATTATATCACAGAGCATTGGATTCACGTCTCTAATTATTGGATGACCGCATTTTCCATTCGACTAAATAAAAAGCTTTCTTACGATTTAAATAAAAGAGAAATAAATCGTATTTTTGAAATACCTGTGTCTTTCTTTCAAGATCCGGCTAATCTGCAACCTTTTGAGGTTAGCTATGATGGAAATAAAATCCTGAGTCCTTCCTTTGTGTATGAGGGGAATTTGATTTGGGGAGCTACAGCGTTAATCATGTACCAACTCTTCCATGCGGAAGATAATTAGCTATAATTACTATGAGTGAAACAGCGGACGGCGCACTACAGAATCAGATTGCGGTAGCAGGGATGTATGAGAATTGGTTCTTAGAATATGCTTCTTACGTTATTTTAGAGCGTGCGGTTCCTGCCGTAGAGGACGGCTTAAAGCCCGTTCAGCGTCGTATTTTGCACGCGCTGAAGGAAATGGATGACGGTCGTTTCAATAAGGTTGCGAATGTGATCGGTCAAACAATGCAATACCACCCACATGGGGATGCGTCTATCAATGATGCGATTGTTAATTTAGGCCAAAAAGAACTCTTATTTGATTGCCAAGGAAACTGGGGCGATAACCGTACCGGCGACAGCGCTGCGGCTGCCCGGTATATTGAAGTACGTTTATCTAAATTTGCGAGTGACGTTGTTTTCAACAACCAAACCACTGAATGGCAAATGTCCTACGATGGTCGCAAACGTGAACCCATTACTTTACCGATTAAATTCCCACTTTTACTCGCGCAAGGGGTAGAAGGTATTGCTGTAGGTTTGGCAACCAAAATCATGCCGCATAATTTCTGTGAAATTAT
>JBJTMW010000135.1:0-4581 GCA_046070715.1 Aquirufa sp.
CAACATGGATTTAGCGGAAGACTTCACTAAATTCTGTATCAAATACGCCTTAGATCATTGCGCTGACGATATTGCATTCTTAGAAAAGCGCTTAATCGAAGAGGAAAAGAACAAAAAGAAAGAAGAACAATCGGAATTAAGTCTGTCGGAAAAATTACGTTTCGTGACAGAAAACGAATTCGAACGCTTGACCTATACAGAAGCGATCGACATCTTATTGAATTCGAAAGCGCACAAGAATGGTAAATTCGTCTATCCAGTGGAATGGGGAATCGACCTTCAATCAGAGCACGAGCGTTATCTAGTAGAGAAACACTTCAAAAAACCGGTTATTTTAACGAACTACCCGAAAGACATCAAAGCGTTCTATATGAAGTTAGATGAGGACGGAAAAACGGTTCGCGCGATGGACGTTTTATTCCCTGGAATTGGTGAAATCATCGGTGGATCGCAGCGGGAAGATGATTATGCCAAATTATTACAACGCACGAAAGAGGTCGGAATCGAAGAAGAATCCATCTGGTGGTATTTAGAAACGCGTCAATTCGGTTCTGCACCACATGCTGGTTTTGGTCTTGGATTCGAGCGTTTAGTGCTGTTTGTGACGGGTATGAGCAATATCCGTGACGTGATTCCTTTCCCACGTACCCCTAAAACGGCTGAATTCTAAGATGTTTGGCTTAAAGCACGCAATCAATGGCTTAGTGGAACTCATCAAAAATGAGCGCAATGCGCGTTTTCATTTAGTGAGCACGGCCGTCGTGATTTATGTGGGCTGGAAAGTGGGCTTTGAGGCATCGGAATGGCTATGGATTTCCTTAGCGGTGGCGGGCGTTTGGGTGGCAGAATTGCTGAATACCTCTTTAGAGCGTATCACAGATCTAGTTTCACCGGAGCAGAGTGAATTAGCGAAGAAGGCCAAAGATTATGCCGCTGGAGCGGTTTTAGTGATGGCGATTTGGGCGATTATCGTCTTCTTACTCGTCGCTGTCCCGCGCATTTTACTGAATTTAATGCTTTAAGAGCACAGAAATATGAAAGAATACGGATCAAGTGTTCAAAAATTAGTGAATTATATTTTGACCATTGCCGATGAAGAGCAACGAACAAAATACGCGTTTTTGATGGTAGAGGTGATGAAACAAATTCACCCGAATATGAAGGACAACACCCAAGACTACACGAAAAAATTGTGGGATGATTTATACATCATGTCCAATTTTGAGTTGAATGTCCAGGGCCCCTTCCCTTCTCCATCGCCAGAATCGCTCGGAAAAGCGCCACGTAAAGTGGCCTATAACCAGCACAACTTGCGTTTCAAACATTATGGCCGCAACGTTGAATTATTAATTCTTCGGGCCATTGCGGAGGAGAAATTAGAAGACAAAAAGATTTTAGTGGCGTACATCGCGCGTTTGATGAAAGGTTTTTATGTGACCTGGAACAAGGAATCGGTGGACGATGCGGTGATTTGGCAAAACATCAAAGAGATGTCAGAAAACCTATTAGGCACCATCGTGGACGAGCTTTCTCAAGAGGGATTAGGTCACGCGAAGGTCGCAAATAACGCCAGAAACGCCTATAATGCTCCGGAATATCCGAACAGCAACAATAATAACCGGAACAATAACTACCGGAAGAACAACTTCAGAAGCAACAATAATAACAACCGAAATAACAATTTCCGTAAAAATAAGTAATCATTTATGGCATCATTTAAAGTAACCGGTGGCCGCCGTTTAAAAGGAGAAATTACTCCTCAAGGAGCAAAAAACGAAGCATTGCAGATTTTATGTGCCGTGGTTTTAACAGCAGAACCTGTAACCATTCACAATATCCCGAACATTCGCGACGTCAATCAATTAATTGATTTATTAGGCGATATGGGCGTGAGCATGCGTCGTTTATCCGAGTCAAGCATTGAATTTGATGCCTCTCAAGTGAATATTGATTACTTAGATTCAGATACCTACAAGAAGAAAGCGGCTGCCCTTCGTGGCTCGGTGATGCTTTTAGGACCTACTTTGGCCCGCTTCAAAAAAGGACGTATTCCTTCCCCAGGTGGAGACAAAATCGGCCGAAGAAGATTGGATACCCACTTCTTTGGCTTTATGAAGTTAGGCGCGAAGTTCAATTATAGCCCTGAAGATGGCGGAATCTACGAAGTGGATGCATCGCAATTACAAGGCGCGTACATGTTATTAGATGAAGCGTCTGTAACAGGAACGGCGAATATTTTGATGGCTGCAGTTTTAGCCAAAGGTAAAACTACCATCTACAACGCCGCTTGCGAACCTTATTTGCAACAATTAAGCAAGATGTTAAACCGAATGGGAGCGAAAATCTCCGGAATTGGTTCGAACATGTTGATCATCGAGGGCGTAGATGTTTTACACGGAACTGAGCACACAATGCTTCCAGATATGATCGAGATCGGTTCATTCATCGGTTTAGCGGTGATGACACAATCCGAAATCACGATCAAAAACTGCCAAATCCCTGAATTAGGCATCATTCCTGAGGTTTTCAAAAAACTAGGAATCAAAATGGAGTTCCGAGGTGATGATATTTTCATCCCGTCACAAGAGCATTACGAATTAGAAAACTTCATCGATGGCTCGATGTTAACGATTTCTGACCACCCGTGGCCAGGATTCACACCAGACTTATTATCGATCATTTTAGTGACCGCGATTCAGGCCAAAGGAACGGTGTTAATCCACCAAAAAATGTTCGAATCCCGTCTTTTCTTCGTGGATCGTTTGATCGAAATGGGTGCCCAAATCATCCTTTGCGATCCTCACCGCGCCACTGTTGTTGGTTTCGATCGTAAGCAAACGTTAAAAGGAATCCGCATGTCGTCTCCTGATATTCGCGCGGGTGTTTCCCTTTTAATCGCAGCAATGTCCGCTAATGGAACTTCCATCATCGATAACATCGAACAAATCGATCGCGGTTACCAAAACATTGACACGCGTCTGAACGCCATCGGCGCAGAAATCGTGCGTATCTAATGTCACTACTTACAAAAATCAAACAGACCGTCCAATTAGCCTTACCCATCGTGGTAGGGGAATTGGGCGTTATGTTAATGGGCCTTGCGGATACGATTCAAGTAGGCCAAATGTCCACCGGCGCCGCCGAAAGCCTCGGTGCATCCGGCATGGCGCAATCCATTTTTTTTACCATTGCGATCGTAGGCATCATTTGTATACAAATTGTATCGCCCATGATTTCCAAAGCGGTCGCTGAAGGAGATAAAACGGAATGTGGGAATCTATTGCGGGCTAATCTACGAGTAGCCACCTTTTTAGGCTTAATCACCATCCTGATCACCTACATTGTTAGTTTAAACTACGATTTATTTGGTCAAACAGCGGCTAATAAAGCCTTGACCCTACCCTTCTTGAGTTTAATTTCGGTATCCGTTTTACCCATATTCTGGTTCATCGCTTTGAAAAGCTTCATGGATGGATTGCAACGGACTACCGTAGGGATGACAATTACCATCATCGCATTGGCATTAAATGTATTGGGTAACCATATTTTGATCAATGGATTATGGGGTTTTCCGGCCTTGGGTTTATTCGGATCTGGCATTTCCACATTGCTATCCCGTTTATTCATGGCGGGAACACTCGCCATTTACGTTTTTACCAAAGAAGAGTTCAAACCTTACCTGAAAAAAGGACATGTACATGTGGTCAAGAATGTCCTAGAGAAAAATATACTTCGCATCGGAATTCCATCCGGCATGCAAGGTTTCTTTGAGATTGCGACCTTCGGGATGGCTGTCGTCATGATGGGCTGGATTTCAGTTACCGCACAAGCAGCCCACATCGTTGCGATTAATATGGCTTCCATCACGTACATGATGGCTACAGGAATCGCTGTAGCAGGCGGAATTAATGTAGGAACGGCCATAGGAGAACGCAACCGCGCTGGAATCATCGAGTCTGGAAAAGCAGCGTTAATCCTTTCCTTATTATTTATGGGCGCCTGTGCCTTATTGTTTTTCTTCGGCCGAGAATACCTCGTCCGGGGCTATACGCAGGAATTACCGGTAATTACTATCGCAGTTACGTTGGTCGTTTGGGGCGCAATATTCCAACTTTTTGATGGCATTCAAGCCGTATCACTTGGATTATTACGCGGCTTGCAAGATTATAAAATCCCTACCGCCATTACGGTTATCTCCTATTGGGGGGTCGGAATTCCACTTTGCTACCATATCGGTATTTATGAAAAAGTAGGTGCCGTAGGCATCTGGGTGGGACTAACCGCGAGTTTAATCTGCTCCTCCGCGCTGCTTTCGTGGCGGTTTTATGTGAGGGCGAAGAGGGTAAATTTTGAAGAATTAGAAGTCGATTAGGGATTATTTAAAAGCACAGAGCACAAAGAATAAAGCATAAAGTACGTGAAAAAAGGGCCCGAAAATCGAGCCCTTTTTTAGTATGGTGAAATGCTGATATGCATCCACTAAAATCATCGCCAAAGGCGATACCAACTTTATTCTTTGTGCTTTATGCTCTATTCTTTAAATTAAGAATGAATAGATCTTTTCGCCGTAGCCGCCAAACA
>JBJTMW010000136.1:0-11330 GCA_046070715.1 Aquirufa sp.
TTTCTTTGGGGAATGATTTTCTACCGAAAACCTTTTTATAAAAAGTATTTATCCCTCATCAACCCGCTATGAAATTAACCTTAACGAATAAGATTATCATTGGTTTTATCCTTGGCCTCGTGCTGGGAGAGTTCTTTTTCCTTTATTTTGCTCCTGAAGTTTCCCATGATTTAGGAGCTAAAGTCCAAATCGTTTCCAAGATCTTCCTTCGCCTAATCAAGATGATCGTAGGCCCTTTGGTATTCTGTACGTTAGTAGTAGGCATTGCGAAATTAGGTGACTTTAAGGCGGTAGGTAGAATTGGAATTAAGACGATTGGCTATTTCTATTTTGCCACCATTCTATCGTTAGTTACCGGATTAGTCGTGGTGAACTTAACGAAGCCAGGCAGTTTGCAAAGCTGGCCTAAACCGGCAGCTGGCACTGAAACGGGCATTGATGCTTCCAAAGCTAAAACAATGGAAGATTTCATCTTGCACATCTTCCCAGATAGCTTTTTCAAAGCTTTGGCAGAAAATGAAATCCTTCAAATCGTCATCTTCTCCCTATTCTTCGGCGTCGCTCTAGGCTCCATCGGTGAAGTAGGGAAACGCTTAATTCACGTCATTGAAAATTTAGCAGAGGTCATCTTTAAAATGGTGAACTATGTGATGGAAGTGGCTCCCTATGCGGTATTTGCCGCAATGACGACCGTGGTAGCCAATAAAGGTTTAAGCATTTTGATTAGCTATGGGTATTTAATGATCTGCTTTATGGGCGGTCTTTTATTCTTTACAGTAGTGATTTTGTGGATCATTTGCCTGGCGAATGGCATTCCCTATTGGAAGCTTTTGAAGGAATTAAAAGAGGCCTTGTTGATCTCTTTCTCGACAGCGAGTTCGGAGGCGTCCTTCCCGCAAACGATTGCGGCTTTGGAGAAATTTGGTTGCAGCAGACGTATTGTGGGCTTTGTTTTGCCCTTAGGCTATAGCTTTAACCTGGATGGTTCGATGTTGTATATGACCTTTGCGACAGGCTTTATTGCCCAAGCCTATGGCGTTCATTTAAGTTTAGAGCAACAAATCACGATGTTATTAACCTTGATGATTACGTCCAAAGGTATTGCCGGCGTACCTCGCGCCTCACTTGTGATTATCGCGGGAACCTTAACAATGTTCAATTTACCAGCGGAAGGAATTGCCTTATTATTAGGGGTAGATCCATTCCTAGATATGGGTAGAACGGTCACTTCCGTAGCAGGAAATGGCGTGGCAACCTGCGTGGTTTCGAAATGGGAAGGAGAATTTAATCCGCCTTTGGCAGATTAATTTTCTGATCAAAGGTCATTTGAACGGCTTTACGCGCCGGGATAATAGAGGCTAAAAAAGTGATCACCATCACCACTAAAGCCGTCATCAAAAAGTCGAACCATTCCATTTGAATGGGATAGGCATCAATCAAAGCGTTCGGGATTCCTAAAGGGATAATTCCGAACGTTTGTTGTATCCAGCCTAAAGCAAAACCGAGGACCATCCCTACCACCGCACCAGAGAAACTGATAAATAGTCCGACAGACAGAAAAATGCGCAACAATTGTCGCTGTGTAATGCCCATTGCTAATAAGGTTCTTAGGTCTTTCCGCTTTTCAATGACTAAAAGAGAAAGCGCGTAAAAAAGGGTAAATGACGCTATGCCCATGATGAAGGCCATCAATATAAACACGAAAAGTTTCTCGATCTTAATAGCGCGTAAAAGAATCGCGTGTTGTTGATCGCGGGTTTGCACCTGAAATGACCTACCTAGGATTTTTTGAATAGCTGATTGAACATCTGCCTCTTGTGCCCCCTCCGCTAACATAATTTCTAAACGAGACACCGTAGTGGAATCCGCCAGGGTCAAGTCACGCATCCAGTTCAGGGGAACTAGAATCATTTGATTATCAAAGGCCTGTTCCACTTGCAAGACTCCAGAGGGAAAAAAGCCCTTTTGATTGGCTGCTTCTTGAGTCACTTGGAATTTTGCCAAAGCCTTCTGATTCGGATACCACGCCTCAATGGGATGATAGACATCTTCAAAATTCATCCCCATCGCCATAAATACCCCAGCACCCACCATCCCAAAAGGATGACCATCAAATTCAACGAGGTAATCTCCATCTACTACTTGATTTTTTAAGCGTTTAGAGGCAATAAAGGAAGAATCAACCCCTTTTAGAGTGACCACTAATTGCTTCCCATTGTAGCGAATAAGCGCCTGATCTTCTAAAATGGATTGCACAGATTGCACGCCAGGAACAGAAGTGATTTGTTTGATTTGAATAGGACTCAGTGAAAAACGCGTTTCTGCGGCAGAAACAACGCTCAAATCGGGATCAAAGGTTTTAAATAGGCCTTTTTGGAAATCCTCTAATCCATTAAAAACGGATAAGATAAGGACCAAAGCCATCACTTCCACCCCCACCCCTATCATCGAAATACGGGAAATTAAGGTGATAAAACTCGCCTTAAATGGGGAAAAAAAATACCTTTTCGCAACAAATAAGGAAACGCTCATCTTGATTAATCAATTTCGTCCGCCACTCGATTAGGAACATCTCCCTCAGCTGGTGGAATCACTAAACCTTCGAACAAGGCCTCAATTTTAGCCGCATAAGCTGCGGTGTCATCTAGGAAAAAAACGAGGTTAGGAATGATCCGAACCTGCTTGCGAATACGGTTTGCCAAGGCATTACGTATCGCCTTATTTTGAAGATCAATTTGATCCATCACCGCTTCGCGATCATCAATCAACAGAAAGCTCAAATAACAACGAGCTACCGAAAGATCCGGACTGATTTTCACCTCGGTCACCGTCACCATTCCATTTCCAAAAAGCATTTTAAATTCCTTTTGAAAAATATCACTTAAATCCTTCTGTATTTGACGGCCAAATTTTTGCTGACGCTTCGTTTCCATGCTTGCTCTCTATTTTCTAGGTCTTTTTATCTCAAAAAACACCTGCAAATTTCATAATAATAATTGGAATCACCGTAATTTAGGGCTTCGAATAGCCAAATATGTTACAATTTATTAAATCCAACAGCCTTATATCCATCCTACTCTTCGTAGTTTTAGGTGGACTTTTTGCTTTTCTGCATACTCAGCAGGGGTTTACCCATTTTCCATGGGAGATTAAAAACTATTTGATTGGTCAAAAACTCAATCAAGGATTTCGCCTTTACAAGGACATCCGCGATAATACGGGTCCCTTTGCCACCTTATTTTATCAAGCACTTGATTTTTTATCCGTTCCGCTGGCCTATAATCCATACATCGCATTCGGCATCGTCTGTCTACAAGCCACTCTATTCCACCAAACCATTCGCATATTTGATCTAATGCCTAAGCTGGGAGGACTTGCGTTTGGGATCTATCTCTTATTATTCCATTTAACCACAGAATTCTATGTGCCAGACCCGGCACTTTTAGGACTTACATTTTTATTATTAGCTTGGAAAGAGATTATTCAGCAACAGAAAACTCTTTTAGTCAATGACCGCGTTTTCTTAGTGGGGATTTATGTCGCCATCGCCACCTTGCTTTTTCCTGCCTATTTTTGGCTTTTACCTTGGGCTTTTATCAGTCTGTTGTTTTTTTCGGGTATATCTATTCGACAAGTCATTCTGGTTTTCATTGGCTTTTCGATTGTATTAACCATCACCTCCATCGTATTTTACTTCCGCGGGAACCTGCCTTATCTAGGCCAAGTTTTCCAAGATTCTGCCTTTGAATTCCAATTAATCTCCTTAAGTGAGGGAAAGCAAGTATTGTTTTTTTATGCCCCTGCCGTGTTTTTTGGACTGTTCGGACTATACAAAGTCGTAGGAAATCCGAAGATTAGAGCACACGCACAAAAAGCGCAACAAACGACCTTGATTTGGTTATTTTTCAGTTTAATAGCCATCACGAATTTTCCGGCTTACCACCGCATTAATTTCGTCCTCTTATTACCTCCATTTGCTTATTTAGGCCTAAATCTCTTTTATTTGATCAAGAAAAATGGGCTGCGCGAACTTATTTTATGGACTTTAGTGCTAGCCGTTTTCCTCACACAAGAACAGGATACACCACCGATTTCACACAAGCGGATCATTCCCATTACGGGTCAAAAGTTACTTATTTTGGGACCTGAAATCGAAGAATACCTCACTAATCAGATGGCTGGACCCTTCGTGAATTGGGAACTAGCGAAACCTCTTCTCAGCGAATTAAATTCCTATAAAAACGTGATTATCGTTCAGGCCTATTTTGCGAAAGACCAGCCTACTTATATCTATGATTCGGAAGGTTATTTTGCCAAAATAGGACAACACCTTCCCTCCATCACGCAGCAATACGAGCTCGTGAGTCCGAAACTATACAAGAAAAAATAACTTAGCAGCAAGAAATCTTGTTCACTCTACCTTGGTGACGACCACCCTCAAAAGGCGTATCTAAAAACACCTGCAAACACGCTTTTGCTTCCTCTAAAGAAATGAAACGGACCGGAAGGCATAAGATATTCGCATCATTGTGTTGACGAACTAAGGCAGCCACTTCGGTGTTCCAAGCTAATCCCGCCCGAATTCCTTGGTGTTTATTCGCCGTAATCGCGACGCCATTTGCACTTCCACACAATAATAAACCAAAACTCACCTCCCCTTTTTCTACCGCATCAGCCACTGGATGTGCAAAATCTGGATAGTCCACAGAATCAGCAGAATAGGTACCGCAATCTTTTACGGAGATCCCTTTGGCCTCTAAAAAAGCGATTAAATCATTCTTGTAATCAAAACCAGCGTGGTCACCGCCTACTGCGAAACT
Organism: Aquirufa sp.; assembly: GCA_046070715.1. Taxonomy (GTDB): domain Bacteria; phylum Bacteroidota; class Bacteroidia; order Cytophagales; family Spirosomataceae; genus Aquirufa. The sequence goes on from JBJTMW010000136.1 coordinate 4,821, forward strand.
TAAAGGAGCATTCATGAAATTATGATTTATTTTTTTGCAAAGGTAAAAGGAATAGTCCTACATTTAGGAAACAATTTTAAAAATATGACGGAGAATAATTGGAAAGAGGAAGAAGAGAAAATCAAACAAGCTTTTGGCGACAAAACCTGGGCTCAGATTAAATCCGAAGAGTCTTGGCGTATTTTCAAGATTATGAGTGAGTTCGTGGAAGGCATTGATAAATTATCCAAAATTGGTCCCTGCGTTTCCATTTTTGGCTCCGCTAGAACTAGCCCAGAAAACCCTTATTATAAAATTGCAGAAGAGATCGCGGCGAAATTAGTTCGCCACGGCTATGGCGTCATCACCGGCGGTGGTCCCGGAATCATGGAAGCGGGAAATAAAGGAGCTGCGAGCGAAAGAGGCCGTAGTGTGGGTTTAAACATCGAATTACCGTTTGAGCAAACGCCTAACACTTATATTGATTCCGATAAAAACATGAATTTCGACTTCTTCTTTGTGCGCAAGGTGATGTTCGTGAAGTATTCCCAAGGTTTTATTATTATGCCGGGAGGTTTTGGCACTTTGGATGAGATGTTCGAATCTCTGACTCTAATTCAAACACATAAAATAGGTCGATTCCCGGTAGTATTGGTGGGAAAAGACTATTGGGGAGGCCTTTTGGACTGGATGAAAAAGACGATGGTGGCCGCGGGAAATATTCACGAAGAAGATTTGGAATTATTTGCCTTAGTAGACACGCCCACTGAAGCCGTTCGCGTGATCGACGATTTCTATGCGAAGTATTTATTGAAACCGAATTTCTAGCTTTTAGCGAAAAAGGCTTTGATATCTGCCAAAGGCAAAGCATTCAACGTCAACTCCTGTAAAAGCCCCCCTTTTCGTCCCACTTTGACCCCCCATTCCATATCCCGCAAACCAGCAATGGCATGGGCATCTGGATTAATAGAGACAAATAGGCCTTTATCCATGGCCTCATAGATATGACGCCAGTCTAAATCTAAGCGATATGGACTGGCATTTAATTCAATACTGACGCCATTCGCCTTACAGGCGTCCAATATCTTCGACATCTGCAACGGAAATCCAGGTCTTGCCAGTAATAATCGGCCCGTCGGATGACCTAAAATGGACGTGTAGGGATTTTCTATCGCCTTAATCACCCGTGGCATGGCCTTCTCTAAATCCATTGTTAAACCTGCATGCACTGACGCGACCACGTAATCAAAAGAGGCTAAAACCGAAGCATCGTAATCTAAATTACCATCTGGCAAGATGTCCGATTCGATCCCTTTTAAAATCTGAAAATCGGTCCATTGCGCATTCAATTGATCAATCTCTTCGTGTTGACGTATTACGTCCTCCTCCTTCAATCCACCCGCATAGGCAGCATATTTCGAGTGATCCGCAATACCGAAATAGCTTAAACCTAAATCACGGCAGGCTTCAGCCATTTCAGTCAAGGTATTCTTACCATCCGAATACGTCGAGTGATTATGTAAACATCCGCGCAAATCCGCATATTCAATTAAGGCCTTATCCCCATGTTTTGTATGCCAATCAAATTCCTGCAACCCCTCCCGCATTTCAGGGACAATAAAAGGCAATTGTTGAGTCGTATAGATTTCCGATTCTTCCCGTAATTCCTTCCCATCAAATCGCTCATAAAATTGAACCTCAGCTAAGTGATCTGGAGTCGCTGATAAAGCAAATAACTTAGTGACCCATTCTCCAGCAGAGGCAAAATGAATTTCAATGGGAATCAAGTGTCCTTTCGCAAAGCCTCTCCAAGTAAATGGCGAAGATTCTTTGAGATCTTCCTCTAGGTCTTCAATCGACAGCAATAATCCAGATGCCCCAAAAAGATTGTCCGTCTCTACTAAAAAAACCAAGGAGTTAATCACCTCACAATGACGGCGTAATTCGCCCGCGATGGCTACTTTTTGAAAAAAAGCGCCTACTGATTGCGCGATCTTATCTGCTAAATCCTGAGCCTTATTAATGCGCAATTTGCGGGAATTAGCCTTAATAAATTGAATATTCAGGCTGACACTCTCCACCACGGCCCCTCCAAATCCTTTTAGATTCGCTAGTCTACCATCCTCGCAAGCCGCTAGCAGATCATCGATTTCAGTAATTTGTAATTCTTGCCAAATGGTCCGCACTTTTTTCGGACCCAAACCCTTAATTTTCAATAAGGTGAGTAATCCCGGTGGCGTCTGTTCCACGATTTGCTCTAAATCGGAACAAGTCCCTGAGGCGGCAATATCTTGTACAATTTTAACAACGACTTTTCCTACCCCAGGAATAGCTAACAATTGTTCTTCAGACAAAGAGGAGAGTAAACCCGGGAATTTATCGAGTCCACGTGCGGCAAAAGCAAGATTCTTACTTTTGAATTCATTGACTCCATGTAAATCCCAAAGCTTCACTAAAAGCTCGAGCGCATCAACAATCTGATCATTATCCATAAACAAATATAATCTAAAATAAGGTGGCTCCCTCTTTTGCCAGTAACCATTCCTTCCGCCACAATCCACCACTATAACCGACCAGATTACCTGTAGAGCCAACCACACGATGGCAGGGATGAAAAAGTAAAACAGGATTTTGGCCATTTGCATTCCCTACTGCCTGCGCTCCTTTGGGCATATCGAGTCGTTTTGCGATTTCGGCGTAGGTAACGGTAGAACCCGTAGGGATTTCTTTCAAGGCCGTCCATACTTTTTGCTGAAAGGGTGTGCCTATGCTTGGATCAATCGGATATGGCTGTAGCCTACCCGTTTCAAAGTAGCTCACCAAAATCCCTTTAATCTGCTGAATATCAATAGGATGATTTTCTTTTACTGTTCCTTCCTCCTCTACAAAAGTACAAGAGCGCAAACCCACATCCGCTAATTCCAAACGTAAAATACCGATGGGACTGGAGAAATAAAATTCTGAGTGTAACATAAGACCTCAATTTCCCACAAAAAATGGTAAATTTCCAATATTTAAGAGGCTATTATTGGAAATTTTGAAAATTATCAAGGCTTTGGAAAATCAAAGCAAAAATAAAATTCTAAATTATCTTCATATCAAGCATTTTAACAGACAACACCATGAATTTTTCCTTTAATAACTACGACCCGGAAGGGTTTTTCGATGAAATGTTCGAAGCAGACGGGAGTGTACGTTTCGGATATGAACACTTCAAAGAACGTGTGGAACAATTATCCCAAGAAGAATTTTTAAGCCGCCAACAATCCGCAGAAAGAGCCTTGATGGCCATGGGAATCACCTTTAACGTCTACGCGGAAAACGAAGGAACCGAGCGCATCATGCCTGTGGACATTATTCCGCGCATCGTCGAGGCAAAAGAATGGGAGAAAATCGAAAAAGGGCTAATTCAGCGCATCACTGCCTTGAATTTGTTCTTAAATGATATTTATTCAGACCAAAAAATTATCAAAGACGGCATCATTCCCGCAGAAGTCATCAACTCCTCGAAAGACTTTTTAAAGGCATGCATCGGTATAAAACCTGCCAAAAATATCTACATCCACATCACTGGAACCGATTTAATCCGTGGTAGTGATGGAGAATACATGATTTTGGAAGATAACCTACGCTGCCCTTCAGGTGTCTCCTATATGATGGAAAACCGGGAGCTATTAAAGCAAACCTTCCCGGAAGTAGTAGCCAAAACCCAAATAAGACCCATTTCTGATTACCCGAATAAGTTATTAGAAATGCTGCGTTTCATTAGCGACAGACCTGATCCAACCGTGGTGGTACTCACACCTGGAATCTATAATTCAGCCTATTTTGAGCACTCCTACCTTGCCCAACAAATGGGGGTAGAATTAGTCGATGCCCGTGATTTAGTTGTGCACGAGGGCTATGTCAAAATGCGCACCACGAAAGGTTTCCAAATTGTCGACGTCATCTACCGCCGCATAGATGACACGTTTTTAGACCCTACCGTCTTCAATCCAGATTCCATGATAGGCATTCCAGGGATTTTTGAAGTCTATAAAAATGGTAAAGTGGCGATTGCGAATGCACCCGGTACCGGCGTTGCGGACGATAAAGTTATTTACGCTTACGTACCGCGCATCATTAAATACTATCTTAACGAAGACCCGATCATTCAAAATGTCAAAACCTACATTTGCTCGGAAGAGGAGGATCGCAAGTATGTTTTGGCAAACATCGAAAAACTAGTGGTAAAAGAAGCGAATGAGGCGGGTGGTTACGGCATGTTAATCGGCCCAAAATCCACGAAAGAAGAACAAGAAAAGTTCAAAGCACTCATAATCAGCAACCCACGAAATTACATCGCACAACCGACCATCTCTTTATCCCGTGTACCTTGTTTAATCGAGGATCACGCGGAAGGTCGACACGTGGATTTGAGACCCTATATTCTGTATGGTGATGGGGTCAATGTGATGCCGGGCGGCTTAACTAGAGTGGCCTTAAGAAAAGGTTCGCTGGTGGTTAATTCTTCGCAAGGAGGTGGGTCGAAGGATACGTGGGTTATGTATTAGGCATTCGGGTTCTGAATCGTCGACAAGTCAAATGATTCAGAACCCGAAAACCTATTACATATCAGGGAAAGTGGACAGTAGCCAGTAGTTAGTAGTCAGTGAACTGTATTTGAGAGTAGTGACTTTATACTGACCACTGAAAACTAGCTACTGATTACTACTTGAATAAGCTCATAATTCCGGCAGTGTCATAGGCTAACCACTCCTGCGCGATCTTCCCGTTTTTAATCAGGTCTACCGCACTAATGACCACTTTTACCGTTTTATCCCCTTTGGTTAATGCAACATATTGATAGGAAATCACATAATTGTTTGCCTCTTTCATATTTTTGTTTTTGTGCACGTATTCCCAAATTGGAGCTACCTTCTCAAATTTCACAGAAATCCCATTCGCTTTTAAGGCTTTGAGAAAAGCCACATTCTGAGTTAAATTCTTTTCCTCGAGATTATCGTGGAATTTCACCTCTGCCGCATAAAAAGATTTGTAAGTGACGGTATCCAACGCTTCTAAGGCTTTAATAGAATTTAAAACCCATTTTGTGTTTGGAGATTGCTCCAAGTTATACCCAGAATTAAAACCGGTTTCGGAATTTCCTTCATTAGAAACGGATTGACCAGATGCAAAAGCTGAAATGGTCAAAAATACAAAGACTAATTTTTTCATAAGAATTAAGATTAAATGTGTAACAATGACGCAAATTGCGAACAGGAGAGAAAAGTAAAGTATGAAATCGAATCTATTATGTTCCACTTTGCGGGGTTGGAACAAAATGATGTAATAAATTTTTATTTATCTTAGATTTGAAAAAACAAACAACCTTACGACCTTGGGCATTATATTCCCCTTATTTGGCATATTTACTTCTTTTATACTGATCTATTACTTAAGTTCATTAAATAGATCTAATGCTTTTTTAGCGCTATTTTTCTTGTGCTGCAATTGGGTGGTTCTTGTTTATTATGGGTTGCATTATACCCAAAATCTATTCTGGGAAGGAATTTGTTTTGTCCACTTCTTACCTCTCTCCTATTTATTAGGTCCGTTTTTATTTTATTACGTAAAAACGCTCGTGACTGATAAGCGAAAACTAGAAAAAATCGATTTAATTCACCTTATTCCTGCTGTATTTATAGCTTTCAATTGCCTACCATTTACTACTTTACCCTTTGAGCAAAAAGCTAAAATTGCCCACGAAATCATTAATATAACGGAGAAATACACACTTGATTTTCAATTTGTCTCCTTTGAATTTATTCTAGTATCTAGATCATTACATTTACTTGCCTATTGCCTTTTCTCATTGATCTATTTTACTGTTCATTCCCATCGAACAAAGACTAAATTTGGACAGTTGTCAACGAATCACGGGATTTTAAAAAGATGGATATATTTATTATGTGCTATTCAATTCGTCATATCAAGCAATAGTGTCTTGCACATGTTGACAGTAGTTGGGATACATTTTGACTTTCAAAGCGATGCCTATACGCAAATTTTCACCTCAAAGCAGCACTATTTTGCCGTAGCAGGAGGAGGATTTTTTCTACAGAATCTATTCTTGTTTTTATTTCCCAAAATCCTCTACGGTAACGTATCCTTTATTCCAGACAAAGTCAGTCATAATTTAATCCGTGATATCAGATCAAATCTTCCGAAGAAAAGAAATTTTGTTGAAATCAATCTAGAGTTTGAAGAGGAATTAGCAACCTATTTGCTTTCCCTTCCTTTCACTAAGAAGGAATTTTCGATTGCCCAAATGTCCTTTGATTTAAAAATCCCTGAAAGAACTCTTTCGCTCTATTTTAACACTCACTTAGGGTTGTCATTTAGCGATTGGAGAAAAAAAATACGCATCGACTATGCGATTGAGATGATTGATTCAGGCGATTCTAAAAAAATCACCATTGAAGCCATTTCCTCTAATGCCGGCTTTGCCTCCAGGTCAAAATTCATTGATGCCTTCAAAGAACAGACTGG
>JBJTMW010000137.1:0-2759 GCA_046070715.1 Aquirufa sp.
GATAATTCAGCCTTTGCGACGACGAATGGTTTACCTATCGCCAAAGACGGTAGCAACGCCATTCCTACCCAATTCTTAAATGACAAGGCGCAGGTAACGCCTACGATTGGATTTATTGTGGAGTTTTAAGGCTGTGTAAAGCTTTTGCAAATTCCAAAGCATGAGGGCCGTCACCATGGATACACCAGGTGTCGGCCTTTATTTTTTCCACCTGATCTAACACATCTTGAATGTCTGTAAAGCAAGCTCCAGGCTGACTGCGCGGACTTAAGGATCCATCACTTTCATAGCGTCGATCCGCGAAAGCCTCTTCTGCGGTTTTTAGGCCCATTGCCTGTGCGACCTCGATTGACAGACTGCCTTTCAGACCGAATAAAATCAAACCTCCATTCACATCCTTTACCGCTTTCGCAATGGCCTTTGCGATTTCAGGATTTTTCGCCGAAGTATTATACAAGGCACCGTGTGGCTTCACGTGATTTAACGTTCCACCTGCGGTTTTTACAATTTGATTCAGTGTTTCAATCTGCTTTTTCACCAGCAAATAGATTTCCTCTGGACTCAGTTCAATTTCTTTTCTCCCAAAATTCTCTCGATCTAAATAGGACGGATGTGCTCCCATTTTTACACCGTGGCGTATACACAAAGCCACCGTTTCGCGCATCGTAAAAGCATCCCCGGCATGAAATCCGCAGGCAATATTTGCCTCATCGATGTAGGGCATGAGTGCGGCATCATTTCCAATGCCTTCGCCAAGGTCGCAGTTGATTTGCATAGAGAGGTATCTAAAAAAAAGCCTGTGTTTCCACAAGCTCGTTTATTTAAAATTCCGGTAGGCCTAGCCTAAAATGATGTCTTTTTTCATGAGATGGGTTTTTAAATACTGTTAAACCTTCGTTAAAGGTACTCATTAATTTATCAATTGATCTAAACTACTACACTTTTAATTCCACACTATTTCCAGATAAAAATTTACCGGAACTAATTCGATCTTTACTCGGGTAATCTTGCACAAAAACCTTGTTGAAGCCTGATAGGGCATGTTTTGCAATAATCGTTAATCGAATAAAGGACGACTCATCTAACCAGGTTTCTTCTAAAGGTTCAATTGTTCGAATGCGGACTGCGTGCAAAGAAAATTGATCCGTATCTCTTTCGCGTGGGACATAAGCGATAAAATTGTCTTGTAGCTTAATATCTCGGCCTTGTAAGTTACTACCATTGAACGTACCCACTGGCTTATAAAAGGTGAGTTCGATATGAACATCAAAGATCTCTGAATTTGTTAAGTTGACGAACTTGAACAAGTAATTTTGTTCTCCATTAAATCGGATTCGGCTGATCTGGTGCGAAATGAGAATTTTAGGTTTCTTATTGAGTAAGAAGAACACTAAAAATAAATAGGACGAGAGTAGTCCTGCTGCGATACTTAAGATAAAATTCATAGTGGTTATTTTTTCAAAGGTATTCCAATTTCACCTTCTTTCAATCCTCCACTTTCATTTTATCAACTAACTGATAATCAACAAAAAAGCCGGTATAAAACCGGCTTCCTTATTTTTTATTCTTCTATAAACGGATAATTCTCTTCGACATACACATCTTTGTAAGCCTCTGATTTATCTGGGAATGGAGATGCTTCTGCGAAATCTACTGATTCTTGAACTTGAACCTTGATTTTAGCATCGATTTCATCTAATTCTGCTTGCGTTAAGATGTTGTGCTCTAAGATCGTGTACTTCACCTGTTCGATAGGGTCACGGTCTTTGTAAGCCTCTACCTCTTCTTTTGAACGGTATTTCTGCGGATCAGACATCGAGTGACCTCTGTAACGATACGTTCTGAATTCTAAGAAAGTAGGACCTTCTCCGGCACGTGCGCGAGCTGCAGCACGAGAAACTGCCTCGTGAACCGCTTCTACGTTCATCGCGTCAACTGGTTCAGATGGCATATCGTATGCCTCACCGATTTTGTATAATTCAGTAACGTTAGACGTACGGGCTACAGAAGTTCCCATCGCGTAACCGTTATTTTCTACGACGAAAATCGCAGGTAATTTCCAGGTCATCGCCATGTTAAATGCCTCGTGTAAAGCACCTTGACGAACTGCGCCATCACCAAAATAGGTGATCGAAACATTACCCGTTTTGTTGTATTTCTCGGCGAAGGCAAGGCCAGCGCCTAAGGGGATTTGGGCCCCTACGATACCATGACCTCCTACGAAACCTACTTCTTTATCGAAGATGTGCATGGAGCCACCTTTTCCTTTAGAAGCACCGGTGATTTTACCGTATAATTCCGCCATAATTGCGTTAGGAGAGGTTCCTAAGGCCAAAGGGATACCGTGGTCACGATACGCTGTGATGTATTTATCGCCTTCAATTAGGGCAGATTTGGAACCAGAAGAACAAGCCTCTTGTCCAATATATAAGTGACAAAAGCCTTTAATTTTCTGCATTCCGTACAACTGACCGCATTTCTCTTCGAATTTGCGTTGTAATTGCATGGATTCGTACCAAAACTTATAAGTCTCTTTAGAATACTTGGGCGCGTCTGCGTTTTTCTTTGCCATCTTCTTGATAGAATATTTTTAAAGCGGTATGCCGGGTTAATTCCGGCGCTAATCCCTGCAAAATTAGTACAAAATCTTTATTTTTACACGCTTTTAATCGCATTCCTACATCCATGCATCTCAAATCTCTTCAGGTAAATCAGTTTAAATCCTATGAGGAGGCTAGATTTAGCTTTATTTCGGAGAT
>JBJTMW010000138.1:0-3051 GCA_046070715.1 Aquirufa sp.
ATTGTATTCCGCATGCACATTGTTATTATAACTCGTTTGCATATCTGATCCAATAATCGCATTGTTATTAGATCCATCTCTAACTTGAAAATTTAGGGTAACAGTACAATTTCCACAAGTAGCACTTGTAGCAAAATCAAAAGAATACCTACCGGATGTTGTTACAGAAAAAGTGGCCCCATTTGCATTGATAGTGGCGGCGTTCCCTACTCCATCGTAAATTTTTACCATATCACTTGCAGTAACCCCATTCCCCGCTGAGGTAGCTGTAGCAATCGTCGCCCAATTGGCTCCATTCCAGTAATAATACCCTGCTTGCAAACCAGAGGACCCAAGATTGTATACTAATAAACCCTCGGCTGGAGAAGCAATGGTAGAGGCATCAGAAACTCCTGTAAGAGTTACCCTGGGAGGCAAAAATCCTTTGTTAGTAGAATAGACGTCAAGTTTTGCGGATGCATTAGGCGTGGTGGTGCCTATGCCTGTTTGGGCGAAAGTATAAAGTGAGCTTATGCTCAATAGTAGAATAATGACATACCTCATAATATTCATTTAAATTAAGCGAATAAAGGTAATTTAAAATTGGATGTACTTTATCATAATGCCCTGAAACTAAAAACCATTTTCAAAGTTGTATTGGCATCTACTAAAGAATAATTGTTATATCCCATAAACAGCCAAGTATTAGTAGAGTTTCCCCAATTATTGGTCTGAACTCTAAACTGGGTCGCATTGTAAGGAATAACAGTAGCTGAATTATGAAAAGTAGCCACGATTAAATCTCCAATAGCACTTGCAAGTTTATTTTTCATTGCGGCGAATCCCGCAGCACCTGTGTAAAATGATTGTCCTGGATAAGTAGAATCAAACTGCAATCCAGCAGGCAAAGAGATTAAATAGTCGCCATTCCCTCCTGTCCCAGCATTTGATTGAACTAGATTATATTCAACTTCAAAATCCTTGCCCCCAATATTTCTGTATTTCACGTAATCTACAAGTGGATTTGCGCCTTTTGATGGCGCCGTAGTACCTGAAGGTGCGCTAAAACTGATAGAACTATTGGATGACCAGCCATCTTGATCCATTTTTGTCCAAATAGTCCCATTAAAATAATAATATCCAGGACTCACAGCATCAGAATTTGAGCCTGCTGTAGCAGAGTTATATACCACTAATCCAGTTGCTGGAGAAGCAACCGGAGAGGATGTTCCACTTTTTGAGGTTAAAGCAACTCTCGGAGGTAGAAGTCCTTTTGTTGAGCTCGTCAAATCAAGGATTGCAGATGCTAAAGGAGCACTTGTGCCTATACCCAGCTTACCATTCGAATTATCCCAAAATAAATTAGAGTTATTCTGTGCCAAATTAGTTCCATCACTAAATATAACGGATCCTGCCGTATAACTGGAGTTTCCTGTACCTCCTTTACTCACTGGCATGGTTCCAGCACTCCAAGCACCGAGCTCTAACAACGTAATTTGATTTCCATCGGCCTCACCAAAATCAAATGCACTTGGAACACTCACTGCTTTCACTGAATAGGTATAAGTTCCTGCAGTGGGATTGTCGATATAATTCAAACAATAAGGGATATTCTCATTTGTTGCTGAAGATTCCGCTTGTAATCTTTTACCAATGGCAATACCATCTCTATATAACTGCAATTGACACCACCCACCGGCAGTTAAAGGATTAGCATCTCCTGATGCGATAATTTGAACGGGTCTGCCGGAAGTAGTAATTGTTTGGGAAACAATCGTTGTACCGCTAGTTGTAACGTTTGTAACTCTGCTAGCGTTTGATTGAGCATAATTAGGGATGTAACCACTAAATGAATTTAATGAACCTTGATCAATTAATTGATTCCATTTTGTGCCGTCATAGTAATAATACCCTGGAATAACATTAGTAGGTGTGGTACCTGCCGAAACGGTATTAAAAATGACCAATCCTGTTGCAGGAGAGGAAATCGTAGAAACATCCAAAGTGCCTGTCAAACTAATACGCGGTGGTAAAAATCCTTTGCTAGTCGAATAGACCTCAAGTTTCGCGGAAGCATTAGGCGTTGTGGTGCCTATGCCGGTTTGGGCAAAAGCTCCCCATGAAATGAAACAAATAAGCCGAAAATATTTCATCATTTACCTCACATATATTTCAACACGCGCTTTTCTATTAATTCCCGTATTGTCTTGACAACAAGCTACATAATCACCTGCAGAATAACTCCCATAATTCATTCCGATTCCGCCGGAAACATCATTGGAGCCTTCGTCTCCTCCTGGATAAAGGGCAAGTGGAGCATTTTCATTCCATGCAAATCCCCATCTTACCTGAGCATTGGAGGCATTAGTATAATTAAAGCCGTAAAATCTAACTGAAGATTGAGAACTAAAAACTCCTCCATTCCATCCGGCATAACTTTTTGCATCTCCAAAAAAAAGTTTACTTGAGCTACTAAAAAAATTTATAGGTGTAATACGAATATTGTTATTAAAATTGTTCTGAAGCCAACACCATACATTATATGATCCATTTGTATTCACACTACCTCCTGTCGTACTAGAATTTGCATTCCAAGCAATATCAGGCCAAAGAGCCATGATATCTTTAGCATGATAATAATTCATTACATCAAATTTTGCATCTCCATCGGTTCGATTAATCGCTGTTGGATTGAGTGTATTACTTGTAGTCCAATAAGAGCTAGAGTAACTAAAAGTTGTTCCTTGGGTTGCCTTCATCATCATCATCCAACCTCCTCCATCAACTGCAGGGTTAAGTAAGCAATAAATTTGTTTGGGTCCTACGAAAGGTAAATTGATCCAATAAGCTCCATCTGTCGAATTATTAAATGCTGTTTGAATGTATTTAGCATTGGGTGCGGCCTTGGCAGCAGATGATCCATCCATATCTGGGTTGCTAATCAGCTCTTGTAAATTTTGGGTCCAAGATTGATAATATGTATTTAAAGGAAGCTGGCTTGTGTAGGAGCTTGGTGCTGATCCTTGAATAGGAGATTTCCAATACATCCGCATCCCATAACCACCTCCTCCT
>JBJTMW010000139.1:0-4069 GCA_046070715.1 Aquirufa sp.
TTCTGAGTGGTACAACGAATTAGTGAAGAGAGCAGATTTAGCGGAGAATTCCGCGGTCAGAGGCTGTATGATTATTAAACCTTATGGCTATTCCATTTGGGAGAAAATGCAGCGCGCATTGGATGATATGTTTAAGGAAACGGGCCACACGAACGCCTATTTCCCCCTTTTCATCCCTAAATCGTTCCTTTCGAAGGAGGCTTCACACGTGGAGGGTTTTGCCAAAGAATGTGCAGTCGTAACCCACTACCGTCTAAAAAACGATCCGAATGGCGGCGGAGTGATCGTCGATCCAGACGCTAAATTAGAAGAAGAATTAATTGTGAGACCTACGTCGGAAACGGTGATTTGGTCGACTTATAAAAACTGGATTCAATCCTACCGTGATTTGCCGTTGTTGATTAATCAATGGGCAAACGTGGTTCGTTGGGAGATGCGTACACGTTTGTTCTTGCGTACGGCAGAGTTCTTGTGGCAAGAAGGCCACACGGCACACGCAACGAAGCAAGAAGCGATCGAAGAGACCGAGCAGATGTTAGAAGTGTATGCGGAATTCGCAGAGACTTTTATGGCGATGCCCGTATTGAAAGGTATTAAAACGGCAAATGAGCGTTTTGCAGGAGCGGATGAAACCTATTGCATCGAAGCGATGATGCAAGATGGAAAGGCGTTACAGGCGGGAACGTCGCACTTTTTGGGACAAAACTTTGCCAAAGCCTTCGACGTAAAATTCGTTAACAAGGAAAATCAATTGGATTATGTGTGGGGAACCTCTTGGGGTGTTTCCACGCGTTTAATGGGTGCCTTGATTATGGCACACTCCGATGACCAAGGTTTAGTCTTGCCACCTAAATTAGCTCCTATTCAAGTCGTGATCGTACCAATCTACAAAGGGGAAGAGCAATTAGAAAATATCAAAGCGCGCATCAATCCACTAGTGAAGGCCTTGAAGAAGCGTGGGGTTTCCGTGAAGTTTGACTTCGCAGAGAATCAAAGCCCAGGCTTTAAATTCGCGGAATACGAATTGAAAGGAGTTCCGGTACGTTTAGCTATCGGTAACCGGGATATGGAAAATGGCACGATTGAATTAGCGCGTCGCGATACGAGAGAGAAGACGAGCATGCCGTTCGAGGGAATTGAAGACGTGATCGTGGATACTTTGGAAGACATCCAACGTAACATTTACCAAAAAGCACTTGATTTCAGAACAGCGAATACCTTCGAGGTAAATAGCTGGGACGAGTTTACGGCGAAAATCGAAGACGGTGGATTCCTTTCTGCGCACTGGGATGGTTCGTCTGAGACGGAAGAGAAAATCAAAGAATTAACGAAGGCGACGATTCGTTGTATCCCACTAGATGCAAAAGAAGAAGCTGGAAAATGCATCCTAACAGGAGCACCTTCCAGCCGCAGAGTAATCTTTGCTCGCGCCTACTAGGACACGATTTTTTTCAATACTTCTAATACCCGATCGATCTCCGCTCGGGTATTATTTTTGCTAAACGAGAAACGAACAGCGGCACCCGTCGCTGTCGGGTTCAAGGCCGACAATACGTGAGAACCGACCGATGTTCCGCTAGAACAAGCGCTACCGCCGGAAGCCGAAATCTTCTCTATATCTAATTGAAATAACAGCATATCGCCGTCCGCCACCGATGGGAAACGCACGTTTAATACCGTGTACAAACTATTTTCGACATCCCCTGAGGCTCCGTTGAAGGAAATGCCCGGGAATTGCTTTTGTAATCCTTCGATGAAATAGGCTTTCAAACCTTTGATGTAGGTTGCGTGCTCGTCCATGGCGGAATAGGCCATTTCTAGGGCTTTGGCAATACCAATCATCCCATACACATTTTCTGTGCCTCCGCGCTGGTTACGCTCTTGCGCTCCACCGTGCATGAGCGGACTGAACTTCGTTCCGGCCTTTGCATACAAGAATCCGATCCCTTTAGGGCCGTGGAACTTGTGCGCCGCACCCACCATAAAATGGACTTTCAAGGCAGAGGCGTCGTGCTTGTAGTGGCCCATGGTTTGGACGGTATCCGAATGAAATAAGGCTCCATATTGCTCGCAAAGGTCTCCCACCGCGTGTAAATCCAATAAATTACCGATCTCATTATTACCGTGCATCAAACTCACGATGGCTTTCTCAGAAGAAGCTAATAATTCTTCCAAATGCGCTAAATCAATCGCTCCATCCGGATTCACGCGAACTAATTTCAATTCCGCTAAACCCAGTTTCGCCCAGGCCTCCGCCGTGTGCAAAACCGCGTGGTGTTCTAAAGGCGAGGTGATAATCACTTTGCATCCACCATGTAAAACGGCCGATTGCAAAACGGTATTATCTGCTTCCGTCCCCCCGGAGGTAAAAAATATCTCAGATGGCGAGGCCCCTAATAAAGTGGCGATCGTTTTACGCGCCTTTTCCACTGCCACCTTCGCTTGGCGTCCGTGGGAGTGAATCGAGGAAGGATTCGCGGTAAAATTCTCAAAATAGGGCTGCATCTCAGCCCAAACAGCAGGGTCCACCGGGGTGGTCGCCGCGTTGTCGAGGTAAATAGGTGTTTTTTCTACCATTTAAGCTTTCGCGATCTCCGTGATCACGTCTATAATTTGTTGTGCAAGTGTATCAGCTTCAGCCTCCGAAGATGCCTCCGCATAAATTCGAATGATCGGTTCCGTGTTCGATTTGCGCAAATGAACCCAGCGATCTGGGAAGTCAATTTTCACGCCATCGATCGTGTTTACTTTTTCATTCTTGTATTTTTCAGCCACCGTCGCGAGGATTAAATCGACGTTCAGGTCAGCGGATAATTCGATTTTGTTTTTGGAAATAACATACGCCGGATAGCTCGCGCGTAATTCCGATGCTTTGATACCTTTGTTTGCCAAATGCGTCAAGAACAAGCCGATTCCCACTAGGGAATCACGTCCATAATGCGATTCAGGGAAGATTACACCTCCATTACCCTCGCCACCGATGATTGCGTTCACCGCTTTCATCTGAGTCACCACATTCACCTCTCCTACTGCCGCCGCGAAATATTCGCCGCCCGCTTTGCGCGTCACATCCGCTAAAGCACGCGTAGAGGAAAGATTGGAAACGGCGTTGCCTGACTTCACAGAAAGCACATAGTCAGCCACGGCCACTAAAGTATATTCCTCGCCAAAAGGCGTTCCATCCTCCGAAATAAAGCAAAGGCGATCCACATCCGGATCCACCACGATACCTAAATCGTAGTTTCCACCTTTCATTTTCGAGATCATCTCCATTAAATTCTCTGGAAGTGGTTCAGGATTATGGCCAAAATGACCCGTTGCTTCGCCAAAAATCACGTCCACGTGTTGAACACCCAAGGCTTTCAACAACATAGGCACCACGATTCCACCGGTCGAATTCACCGCATCGACTAAGACGCGGAAATTCGCTTTCTCGATCACTGATTTATTCACCCAGCTCAAGCCTAAGACATGATCCACGTGTTGCTGTAAAAAGCTGTCATCTTGCGTCAATTGACCTAACTTCATCACGTCCGCAAAATCAAAATCTTGATTTTCGGCGATGGTTAATAAGTCTTTTCCATCCTGATCCGAGATAAACTCTCCGCGATCATTCAATAATTTCAAGGCATTCCATTGCGCTGGATTGTGGCTAGCTGTGATGATAATTCCACCCGCCGCTTTCGTCCACGGCACCGCTAATTCAACGGTTGGCGTGGTAGAAAGACCGATATCTAACACGTCCCAGCCTAATCCGATTAAAGTGTTTGCTACTAATGAACTCACCATTTCTCCGGAGATACGCGCATCGCGACCTAAGACGATCGAGTTCGAGGGATGTCCTTTTTTCTTTAACCAGGTGCCGTAAGCCGCTGCAAAAGTTACGACATCGATCGGACTTAAACCTTCGCCCGGTTTTCCACCGATGGTACCACGTATGCCAGAGATTGATTTGATTAGTGCCAAAACAAAAATGAATTAGAATGAATAGATGATCAAAATTAAAGAAAATATCCCTATTTTTCGATGAAAATTTAGCTAAACCTATCCTACATGAATTCCGAAAGAT
>JBJTMW010000140.1:0-5674 GCA_046070715.1 Aquirufa sp.
ATTTTGCCGGACGCATCTATGAATTGAATGGGGTTAGTGTACTGATTCTCTAAACGAGGTAGCGGTGTTTGTAAACGGTGAGTGAGTCTAACGCCATTGAATCCTTTTTTGTGCATCGTTTCGTTGAAAGGTCGCTGGCCTAAAAATTCGTACAGGCGGTTATATGCCTCATTATCAGAGACTAACAGAATCTTTTTTATGTAATGTTCGATGCTAGGCAAGCCTGATTTTGCAGAGGAATCCGTCTTAATTTCCAGCTGGGAGGGACGGTTTTTAAGGGTATGGAAGGTGGTCGACTTATCTATTTTTAAAGCGTTCAGCTTTTCTAATGCCAACACACTGGCCGCTAATTTGACGGTGCTCGCTGGGTAAAAATACTCGTTTGAATCTGATCGATAAGCATAGGTGGTCAGCGTTGGCTTGTTCTTTGCATCGCGATCAATCTGTGTGTAGAGTATCTGGAGGCGGTATTTTTCCGGATGATCCGTCAAATTCTTGAATTTTTCAGGATGGGAAATGAGTAATTGCTCCAGAATATTGGATGGTTTTTGAGCGAATGTACTCATGCTGATCAGGAATAGGAACAGGAATTTAGACATAGCTTTTGATGGCATCGGTAATCATATCGATATCTTCTAGGGTCAAACAAGCAGGCAAGATGGCGCGACAAACGGGAGGCGCCGTAATGTCTGGATAGGCAAAATGATTCACTAAAACTCCAGCGGTTTTGAGGTGTTCGAATAGACCAGGGGCTTTAGAACAGAACGCAGGATAACCTGGTTCATAAGTCACTAGGGCATCAAATCCCTTGAGATTAACCGCAAATCGATCTGCTAAGGCTTTGCTTTTCAAGCTTTGTTCCCGATAAGCTTCCATGGATTGCCATCCCGCATAACAAAAAGCAGGGTTAGGCGGCGAAGAACCTACCCAGAACGAATCCTTTTTGATCTCTTCTATGTCTATAGCGGAGCCTAAAATCACCCCTGCGGGCAATCCGAAGGCTTTCGAGAGCGAAACGGTTTGCAACAGATGTCCAGAACAGGGAATGTGAATATCCTGAATTCCAGCTCGATGTGACTCGTCTACGATCAAATAATTATTCGGGTCCATCGTCGTGGCAAATGAGAAATCAAATGTCGTAATCCAGGGAGATCCGATGCCGTCAGAAGCAAGGATTTGGCCTTTTTGATGGCTGGAGATCCAATCTTTGTAGCTTCCCGAGAAAGGTGTATGTGGATGGCGCCATAGAGCCGGATGTGCCTGAGGGGCGAGGTTCAAGGTTAAGCCTTTTTGCTGAGCATATTGTACGGCGATTTGGGCGGCAGCTAGGCCCGAAGAACAGAGCGCAGCGGCTTCTACTTGAAAATAGGAGGCCAGGGCGCGTTCGAAATCTTCCCAAATCGTGAATTGTAAATTGTTGCGACGGGAACTGCCGAAGTTTTGGGAATACTGTTCAATACCTTCAATTAGGGCTTTTTGAAAAGTGGGGTGGGATCCAATGTTCAAGTAATTCGTGCCTCCCAGCCACAGGTATTCTGTCCCTTCAAAGGTGATTTTTCGGCCCGGGATGTGATTTTCTATTAACGAATAAGTCATAGTAAAGAAGCTCCGGTTCCCGGTAAGTTTGAATAAGAAACAACCCCATAATCAATGGTTATCCCTTTCGAAATTTGATCATCGACTAACAAACAACCGTCCATGTCGACGTAATCAAGTAAAGGAAGAAGTTGTGCGATGGCGGAGCATCCGATGGTCGATTCCGTCATGCAGCCCACCATGACTTTTAATCCCAGTGTTCTGGCTTTTTTGATCATGCGTAATGCTGGCGTGATGCCACCGCATTTCATTAATTTGATGTTGATGCCATGAAAATAGCCGGCACATTTTTCGACATCTGATTCTAAAATACAGCTTTCATCTGCGATAATGGGCAAGGTAGATTCCTTGAATACACGCTTCATTCCCTCCCAGTTATCGGCTTTCAAAGGCTGTTCAATGAATTCGATGCCTAGTTTCTCTAATTCTGGGGCGAAATAAATGGTTTGTTCTGGAGTCCAAGCCGTGTTTGCATCGACGCGGAAAATGGCCTCTGTTTCCTTGCGCAAAGCTTCCACGATTTCTAAATCGTCGTCCGTACCTAATTTGATTTTATACAGGGGAAAGGGCGTCTCCTGCATTTTGGCAACCATTTTATCGACTGTATCGATACCAATCGTATAGTCCGTAATGGGATTATTCGAGATGTCTAAATCCCAAATTTCATACAGCGGTTTGTTATGCGTCTTTCCCCACAGATCCCAATAGGCGACATCCAGCGCACAAAGCGCGAAAGGGTGTTCGTCTAACAAGGTTTTGGACATCATCGCCCAAAAATCACTTGGATGTGGTAAAATATCGTGCGGCAACAAATCGATGATGGACTCGATTTGCGCTTTCATTTTCGCCATGGTCACCCCATAGTAGGGCGTTTCTGTCGCTTCCCCAAAACCACTTTTCCCATGCCAGCTCAACTCCACAATCAGCGTGGGTTGTACGTCACGCGACTCGTGCGTGATCGTGAAGGTGTGCTTTAGAGGCAGATCGAAAGTATGTAGTTTCAGTTCCATACGGGCTTATTTGAGTGGAATATAGGGCAATTTTTTCGCTTTATCCCCAGCTTTTTGCCAAACCAATCCATCCGCTCTCGACCAATTAATCAAGTCGCCGGAGCCATTGTGGGCTAAGACTTCTCCATTCTCCACTGGAATCCATTGGTCTAAGTCCGCAGACGGTTTAGGCAAGAATTTGATTTCTTTTACGTTGTATTCAGCCCATTCACCGGATACCCAAGGAAGGAAATACACCCAGAAACAAGTCAGTGTAGAAATCGGATTTCCAGGGAAAGCGAAAACCACTTTTCCATCGGGACGAGTGGCTACAAGCATTGGTTTGCCGGGTTTTTGACTGATTTTATGGAAGACAGTTTCAAACCCAGCTTCTGCCAATACGCCCGGAATTAAATCCTTTTTGCCAGCTGAAACGCCGCCAGAAAGCAAGATGATATCATTTGATTCTAATACCTTATCGATGTTAGCTTTGATTTTCTCGGCTGAATCAGGTAGGTGACTTGAGTTTGCTTTGAATCCTTTGGACAATAAAACCGACTTCAACATCATCACGTTCGAACTGCGAATCTGGTGATCTTTGGGTGTTTCGTGTAAGCCTACAATCTCATCTCCTGTAGAGAAAATGTGTACGTGAGGCTTCGATTCTACTTCGATATGGGCTTTACCTACGGTCGATGCGATCGCAATTTCCACTGGCCCAATCTTCGTTCTTTTCTTCACTAAAACCGATCCAGCGGGTGCATCAGCCCCTTGCAAGTGGATGAATTGCCCTTTTTCTAGCGGCGTTTTACCGATGTAAGTAGCAATTTTTTTCTCGATACTCAGGTCTTCGATTTTGATAATTGCTTCGGTACCACGAGGAGCCGTAGCGCCTGTCATGATTTCCAATGAACCATCCATCTTTTTAATGGCCTTCACCGGTTCTCCAGCGAACAACATACCCTCAATTTTCCAGGTAGGCGCTGTGATATCCTTAACAGCAATGCCGTCCATCATAGCCCGGTCAAAAGGAGGGAAGTCACGATCTGCCACAATTTTTTCGGCGATATTCATCCCTAAGGTTTTCGCTAAAGGAAGTTTTTCAGTACGAAAAGGAATGGTGATGTTTTTAAGGAGTTCAATGGCTTCTACAGGGCTGATCATGTTTGTTGTTTTACGTAATTGTTAAATTTCGCTATTTTTTGCTAATTCTCCCGTATTTTTGTCTTCTAAATTTCAAATCAGCTATGTCCATAGACTTTTCTCACCTGCAATCGGATGGCACGCCAGGCATGGTGGATGTGAGTTCGAAAAACGAAACGGTTCGCGAAGCGAAAGCCCAATCCATTGTCTATTTGGGTGCGGAAATTGTGCAACATTTTGAGGCGGCTGGCTGGCAAAATAAGAAAGGTAGCATTTTACAAACCGCGGTGATTGCGGGTACGATGGCGGCTAAAAAGACGTCTGATTTGATTCCTTTATGTCATCCACTCGGCTTGGATTCGTGCAAGTTTGAAACGGAAGTGTTAGCGGATCAAATTGTGATTACCTGTATTTGTCGTTTGGAGGCTAAAACAGGTGTGGAAATGGAAGCCCTCGTAGGAGCCTCTGTGGCGGCCTTAACGGTGTACGATATGTGTAAATCCGTTTCCAAAGGTATCGTTATCAAAGAGACCAAATTAATTTCAAAGTCCGGCGGCAAGTCCGATTTCAAAGCCTAATATGTCTTCCCACCACATCATTCGAGACAAACAAGAACCCGCGCTTATCATAGCGAATGGGGAAGCTTGTTCGTTGGATTTGGTGGAACAGTTATTAGAATGGTCACCTACGGTGGTGGTGCTAGATGGGGCTTTGGAAAGAGTCATTTCACTAGGCATTAAAGTGGACGTCTGGTTAGGGGACTTCGATCATTCTCAGGCTGTTGATTACAGCGATTATCCCTTGAAAAAGGTACACACGCCGGATCAAAATTTGACCGATTTAGAAAAGGCCTTTGAATATTTATTAGAGGAAGGTTACCCGGCTGTCAATGTGGTTTGGGCGTCTGGAAAACGGATGGATCATACCTTGAATAATTTTCATTCGCTGGTGCGCTATGGCCGGAAATTGAAGATTGTGTTCTTCGATGACTATTCGACATCGTATCTACTGCCTCCCACATTTGAAAAGTGGTATCCAGCAGGAACTCCGCTGTCACTTATGCCCTATGGCGAAGCATTTCAAGTAAAATCATTCGGTTTAGTCTATGATTTAAACCATCCCGTTTTAAAATTAGGCACCCAAACCAGTTCAAGCAATGAGGCTCGCGAAGATGGCATCGTGAAAATTTCGTACGAAAGCGGGGCACTTATTTTGATGGAGTGCCACGATTAATTTTGTCTTGCTCGGATGGTTTGTAAAATACTGGGCGCGACGAAACCTCAGGGAAGTAATTCTGCTCGACCCAATTTCCCGGATAATCATGTGGGTATTTATAATCGGCCCCATAATTCAAATCTTTCATGAGACGCGTAGGAGCGTTACGTAAATGCAATGGCACGGGCAAATCGCCCGTCTGTTCTACGTATGCCATTGCCTTGTTAATGGCGTTGTAAGCGGAATTGCTTTTAGGGGAAGTGGCTAAATAAATAACGGTCTGAGATAATATGATTCGGGATTCCGGATTACCGATCACCCGAATGGAATCGAAGCAAGATTGGGCTAATAAAAGGGCATTTGGATTCGCTAATCCGATGTCTTCTGAGGCAAGAATAAACAAACGTCTTCCAATAAATTCTAGGGATTCGCCTCCGGCGAGCATACGAGCTAACCAATAAACGGCCGCATCCGGATCAGATCCCCGGATGGATTTGATAAACGCCGAAATGATATCATAATGTTGCTCGCCGTCTTTATCGTATTGCGCCAGGTTCTTTTGCAAACGTTCGGTGACTAAGGCATTCGTTACCTCGAGCTCGTTTCCACCTTCGGTGGTTATCAATAATTCGAATAGATTTAAAAGCTTTCTTCCATCTCCACCCGAAAAATGAAAGAGGGCGTCTGTCTCGGTTAAGGTAATTTTTTTATCCTTGAATAGTGCATCCGTG
>JBJTMW010000141.1:0-6774 GCA_046070715.1 Aquirufa sp.
ATACAATAAAGATAGAGGGCCCGTGGCAGTTTGGGCAATCAGAGTACACACCGAATTTTAACAGATTAAGATGAATAAATTCATTAAAAACTTACTAGCCTTTTCACTTAAGAATAAGTTCTTTACTTTTTTCTGGGTGAGCATTTTGACCCTTGGGGGGATCATTAGCTATGTGAATATCCCGATCGAGGCATTTCCTGATGTAACGAATACCCAAATCATTGTGGTGACGGAATGGAATGGTCGAAGCGCTGAAGAAGTTGAACGTTTTGTCACGACACCTATCGAAATCGCCATGAATTCGGTGCAGCGCAAAACGAATGTGCGCAGTATCACGATGTTTGGGCTTTCGGTCATTAAAGTCATTTTCGAGGACGATGTAGAGGATTTCTTTGCGAGGCAACAGGTAAATAATTTGTTGAATACGGTGAAGTTGCCGGATGATGTTGAGCCGGATGTGCAGCCGCCTTATGGGCCTACGGGTGAGATTTTTCGCTATACCTTACAAAGTAAAGACCGCGACTCTAGAGAATTATTAACGAT
The DNA here is from genome assembly GCA_046070715.1 of Aquirufa sp. GTDB lineage: Bacteria > Bacteroidota > Bacteroidia > Cytophagales > Spirosomataceae > Aquirufa. The sequence continues at coordinate 544 of JBJTMW010000141.1, forward strand.
CCAAAACTGGACCATTGACCGCCAATTGCGGGCCGTTCCAGGGGTCGCTGATATTGTGGCTTTTGGAGGTAGAGAGAAGACTTACGAGATCGCTATCGACCCGGTTAAGTTGCAGAAATACGATTTAACGCCTTTGGAATTGTACAACGCGATTACAAAATCAAACCTAAATGTGGGGGGTGACGTGATCGAAAAAAATGGGCAAGCTTTTGTCGTTCGCGGGATTGGTTTAGTGAAAACCATCGAAGACATCGAGAACACGATTGTGGATAATAACAACGGAAATCCCCTTTTAGTGAAGAACGTCGCGAACGTGATCATCAGTAATATGCCGCGTGTAGGCCAGGTGGGATTGAATGACAACGACGACGTAGTGGAAGGCATTGTGGTCATGCGCAAAGGCGAAAATCCCAGCGATGTTTTAGAGCGATTAAAAATGAAAATCGACGAGTTGAATGAAAAGGTGTTGCCTTCCGATGTGAAAATGGTGACCTTTTATGACCGCGATAATTTGATGGCCTATTGTACCAAAACGGTGATGCACAATTTATTAGAAGGGATCATTTTAGTGACCTTGATTGTATTCATTTTTATGGCAGATTGGCGGACGACTGTAATCGTTTCCATCATTATCCCATTGGCTCTTTTGTTTGCGTTCCTGTGTTTAAAATTAAAAGGAATGTCTGCGAATTTACTGTCTTTAGGGGCGGTCGATTTTGGGATTATTATTGATGGTGCCGTGGTAATGGTAGAAGGCTTATTTGTGGCTTTAGATCACCGCGCTAGTCAGGTAGGCATGCCTAAATTTAATAAGTTGGCAAAAATGTCGTTGATTAAAAAGACGGGAACAGGGCTTGGGAAAGCCATTTTCTTCTCTAAATTAATCATCATCTCTGCCTTGCTTCCTATTTTTGCTTTCCAAAAAGTGGAAGGAAAAATGTTCTCTCCCTTAGCCTATACCTTAGGTTTTGCTCTTCTAGGCGCTTTGATTTTCACCCTGACATTAGTGCCGGTTTTAAGCTCGATTTTATTAAATAAAAATGTCAAAGAAAAGCACAATTTCTTCATCGACTTTATCAATCGCATCGTCGGAAAAGCCTTTACTTGGACCTTTGCACATAAGCAGATCACCATCTTATTTTCGGTAGGACTTTTCGCTTTCTCCGTGTTCTCAACTCGGTGGTTAGGATCGGAATTTTTGCCCCCATTGAACGAAGGAGCGCTCTGGGTAGAAGCTAAATTACCGATGAGTACTTCGTTGCCAGAGACTGTGAAGATGGTCAAAATTTTACGAAACGAATTACGCACTTTCCCGGAAGTAAATGGCGTACTTTCCCAAGTAGGTCGGAGTAACGATGGAACGGATCCGAGTGGTTTCTATTATGTTCAAATGCAGGTTAATTTGAAGCCCAAAGAAGAGTGGAAACGCAAATTAACCATCGATGGATTAGTCAATGAGATGGATAAAAAACTCAAAAACTACCAAGGAATTAATTACAATTATTCTCAACCGATTATCGATAATGTGGCTGAAGCCGTGGCCGGAATGAATGCTTCCAATGCGGTGAAAATTTACGGAGATGATTTGGAAAAATTAGATGACATCGCGAACAAGGTCATCAATCAAATTAAAAATGTGGATGGCGTAAAAGACGTGGGAATCTTACGCAACATCGGTCAACCAGAAGTGAGTATCGTGCTAGATGAGGAGAAAATGGCTATTTATGGAGTGACGAAAGCGGATGCCCAGGCAGTCATCGAAATGGCCATAGGAGGTAAAACGGCTACCTCTAAATATGAAGGGGAAAAGCGTTTTGATATTCGATTACGCTATGCTGGCGAGTACCGTAAATCGGAAGATGATATCATGCGCTTGATGATACCGACGATTAAGGGAACAAAGATTCCGTTAAAAGAGATTGCCGATTTAGAGAAGACCACCGGTCCGGCGTTCATTTACCGGGATAATACCAAGCGTTTCATTGGGGTGAAATTCTCCGTACGTGATCGTGACCTGGGAGGAACCATCGCAGAGGCACAAGACAAGGTGAAGAACAACGTGAAATTGCCGGATGGATATACCGTGGGCTGGGCTGGAGAATTTGAGAATCAAGTGCGCGCTACCACTCGATTAGGCCAGGTAGTACCGATCAGTTTATTGTTGATTTTTGTGCTCTTATTTATTCTTTTTGGCAATGCGAAAGATGCGGGTTATGTGTTAATTAATGTGCCTTTTGCGTTAATTGGTGGGATCTTTGCCCTGCATTTTACGGGGATGAATTTCGGGATTTCGGCAGGAGTTGGATTCATCGCTTTGTTTGGTATTTGTGTCCAAAACGGGGTGATTTTGATCTCTGAAATTCATCATCAATCGACAGTTGAACCAGATTTAGCGACGGCGATTTTCAATGCCGTTAAATTACGGACGCGTCCGGTAATCATGACAGCGATGATGGCTGCGATTGGTTTATTGCCGGCTGCGATTAGTACGGGAATTGGATCTGAAAGCCAAAAACCACTCGCCATCGTCATCATCGGTGGACTCGTAACAGCCACGCTGTTTATCCTATTAGTTTTCCCTTTAATCTACCACGGGGCTCTGAAAAAGCGCTTAGCTCGCTAATTGTTTGTCTCTATAGAATCGCCATTGGTCTCAAATCGAGATTCCTATGGCGATTTGTATCGAATTTTATCAACATGAATAAATCAATCTTATTTTTTCTTCTTTGCGGATTCCACGCTTTTTCTCAAAGCTCCATTCAATCTCGGATTGTGGATAAAAACGCTCCGGTGGAATTTGTCAATGTACTCTTGTACAGTGCGTCGGATTCCGTGAAGATTTTGAAATACGCAACCACTGACAGTGCTGGGGTTTTTAAATTAGCGGATTTAGGGGCTGGAAAATATGTCTTGAAAACACAGATGATGGGCTTTGTTTCCGCTAAAATTCCGGTGACCTTAGCAGCTTCTCAGACAGTGCATTTAGACGATATTTTGCTCCAAACGGATAGCAAGATGTTAGCGGCTGTCGAAGTGCTTTCACAGAAGGAATTAGTCCAAAAAACAACCCAAGGTTTCATCGTCAAGGCGAAAGATAATTTGACCCAAGCCGGTGGTTCAGCAACGGATTTATTGAAGAGTATTCCGACCGTGGTAGTAGATGCAGAAGGTTCGATTACGGTGCGCGGTAAAGGGCCGCTTATTTTGATTAATGGCAGAACCTCTGGGATTTCCTCTACGGATTTGATTCCGGCGAGTAGTGTGGAAAGTGTGGAAATTATCAACAATCCATCCGCACAATACGATGCGGATTCGGAAGGTGGGATTATCAATATTACCTTGAAAAAGGCAGCGAAAAGCGGCACGAATGTGACGGCTTCTGTGGGGGGTGGTTTTGGGGCGAAAGGCCGCGGAAGTGCAGCCTTTAGTATGAATCGCTCCGCAGGAAAATGGAATGTAGGGCTTTCCTATGATATGCGTATCTCCGAAAGAACCCGAAAGGCGAATACAACGCGGACGAGTTTTGATCAGCCGTTGAATTATTTATTACTCCAAAACAGAAACGACAACCGGACCGAAACAACGCAGAACCTCAAGTTCAATGTAGACTATGCGGCATCGGCGCAGGACCTGTTCAATTTCGAGGTATTATCGAACTTCGAAGGACAGGATAACGACGAGGTTTTGGGATCCCAATTCTCCACTAAATTAGGCGCATTTAACTCGCGTAATATTCGTGAATCCATCGAATTAGAGAAAGGATTAGCCGTGGAATTTGCGGGGACTTACAAGCATTTATTTGCTGATAAAAAGGAGAAATTAATCATCAATGCGAGCACCTCCATTGGTCGCGATAACCAAGATACAGACATTAATACGAAGTCTTTGTCTGAGAGTGGAACGGCCTATGGATCTACGTTTTTGCAGCGTACTTATAGCTATGCGAAGCCACAAACGACTAATTTTAAACTGGATTACGCAAAACCTATTTCCTCCACAACCACTCTTGAAACCGGGTATAAAGGAATTTACAGAGCGAACAATATCGACTTCCAAAACCAAACGTTTATCGGTTCTGGCTATGTAAAAAATCCTGCCGTGAGTAATATTTTTGACTTCAAAGAGCAAATTCATGCGGCCTATGTGCAGATCAAATCGGAACCGTCCGCTTCCTTCAAATACGATATCGGTTTGCGCGCGGAGAAAGTACTGAATGAGGGAACCTCGATTTCGAATTCGTCTATTTCATTTCAGCGCGACTATTTCAACCTATTCCCCACAGCGAATTTTGCCTATTTCGTGAACAAATCAGATTTCTTGAAATTCAGTTATAGCCGCCGGATTAATCGCCCAGGTTTAGGAGATTTAAATCCAATGATTGACATCACCGATTCTTTGAATCAGCACGGCGGAAATCCGTATTTGAAGCCAGAATTAGTGAATGCGTTCGAGGTAGGATACAACAAGGAGGGAGAGGGCTGGAGTTTATCTAGCAGCGCCTTTTATCGTCTATCGAATAACATGATTCGTACCTATATTGATTTGAAGCCGAATGGTGTAGCCATAACGACGCCACAAAACTTTGGCAATGCGACTACTTACGGTGTAGAAGAAATTTTGGATTGGTTTCCGGCTAAATTTTGGAGTGTGAATACGAGCCTCTCGCTTTTTGACCAAAAGATTGATGGCAATGTCGTGAGCACGGATGTGGCAAATGAAGTGGTGAGTTGGTATGGTAAAATGATTCACAATTTTACGCTTTCGAAGCAATCTAAATTGCAGATCATTGGAGCCTATAACGCGCCCACAGCGATGGCTCAAGGGACGAGAATGGCCGTCTATAATGTTGATTTAGGCTTCCAGACTAAGATTCTAAAAGGCAAGGGTGGCTTAGGAATCGTAATCAGCGACGTCTTTAATATGCAAAGCAGCGGATGGGACCTTTCGGCGGCTAATTTTGCATTAAACAGAAAGATGAAAGTAGATACGCGTGCGGTATTCGTCACGTTCGCTTATTCTTTTGCGAACATATTCAAGGAATCATTATTGGATAATTTATTCTCGAATAACTAGATAAATTTACGTCCGATTCCGAACAAAATGGTGTTCGCTAATACCGCACAACCTACAATGAGGATGGCCATAGTAAAGGGTGTTCCATCAAATAACAATCCCACTAAAACGGAGCAAACCGCTCCCCAAGCCATTTGAATAGACCCCAGCATCGCGGAAGCTGTACCGGCACCGCGGTGAAAAGGACGCAAGGCAAGCGTCGCCACGTTAGGGAAATTGAAACCTTGGCAACCCATTATTAAGAACAATAAGCCGATATTCAATTCCACTTGACCTACGCGCGGCATATTACTGATGATCACGTTCGCGACGTTCTTCACTAAAAGGGGATTTCCGTTGTTATTATCCACAATCGTGTTTTCGATATCTTCAATGGTTTTCACTAAACCAATCCCGCGAACAACAAAAGCTTGCCCATTTTTTTCGATCACATCACCGCCCACATTTAGGTTTGATTTTGTAATCGCGTTGTACAATTCCAAAGGCGTTAAATCGTATTTCTGCAACTTAACCGGGTCAATGGCGATCTCGTAAGTCTTCTCTCTACCTCCAAAAGCCACGATATCAGCGACCCCTGGAACGGCCCGCAATTGGCGGTCAATGGTCCAGTTTTGGATCGTTAAAAGTTCTCTAGAGTCGCGGTCTTTACTTTGTAAGGTATAGCGGAAAATCTCCCCTGTAGGCCCATAAGGCGGCTGCACATCCGGTTCAACATCATCCGGTAACTTCACCGTATTCAACAAATTATTTACCTGTTGCCTCGCAAAGAAATCCTCCACATCGTCTTCGAAAATGACCTTAATGACCGAAAGCCCAAACATCGTGATACTGCGCACATTCGTTTTGCGCTGCACCGAATTCATGGCGATTTCGATAGGTGTCGTGACGAAACGTTCGACTTCTTCAGCGCTTCGACCATTCCATTCCGTCACCACAATGATTTGGGTATTTGTTACATCAGGGAATGCCTCGATCGGGATATTCACATAGCTAATAATGCCCCCAAGGGTCAAAATACTCACCCAGAAAAAAGTAAAGAACTTATTCTTAAGTGAAAAGGCTAGTAAGTTTTTAATGAATTTATTCATCTTAATCTGTTAAAATTCGGTGTGTACTCTGATTGCCCAAACTGCCACGGGCCCTCTATCTTTATTGTAT
>JBJTMW010000142.1:0-4930 GCA_046070715.1 Aquirufa sp.
ACTGAAAATCAAAGAGAAAAATTTTAAATAAAAAATAAAAAATCCTCGCAAAAATTAATTCTGCGAGGATTTGGCCTTTTTTTGGCAATAAAAGGATTATTACTTTTCTAAGAATGGATAACGGAAATCCGTAGGTGAAACAAAGACTTCCTTCACCGTACGCGGAGAAACCCAACGCAATAAATTCAAATAAGAACCCGCCTTGTCATTCGTTCCAGAGGCGCGCGCACCGCCAAAAGGCTGCTGGCCCACCACGGCTCCCGTACACTTATCATTTAAGTATAAGTTACCTGCCGCGTTTTCTAACACTTTTATCGCTTCCAGCATCGCATATTTGTCTTGCGCGAAAATCGCACCTGTTAAAGCATAGGCTGATGTCGAATCAACTAGGGCTAGGGTTTCTTTCCAATCTGTGTCATTATATACATAGATGGTTAATACAGGGCCAAAGATCTCTTCCACCATCGTGCGGTAGGTCGGATTCGTCGTTAATAGGACCGTAGGTTCTACGAAATAGCCTTTCGAATCGTCGAAGTTCCCACCTGAAATGACTGTTACTTCTGGGGATTTTTTCGCTTCACTTATATAGGAAGTGATTTTCGCGAAAGCTTTGGCATCGATGACCGCATTCACGAAGTTTTCAAAATCTTCTGTGCCGCCCATTTTGATCGCGGCTAAATCTGCTTTCAATTGCTTTTCAACCGCAGGCCATAAAGAAGCCGGGATGTAGGCGCGAGAGGCTGCGGAGCATTTTTGGCCTTGGTATTCGAAGGCACCACGGATTAATCCGGTGGTTAACGCTTTAGCGTCAGCTGAGGAATGGGCTACCACGAAGTCCTTGCCGCCGGTTTCGCCTACGATACGTGGATAGGATTTATAGTTGGCAATGTTTTGGCCTATATTCTTCCAAATCGTCTGGAACACGCCTGTGGATCCCGTAAAGTGAATCCCGGCAAAGTCCCGGTGAGAGAATACAACCTCCCCTGCTTCCGGGCCATCCGCTAACACTAAATTGATCACGCCAGCCGGTAAACCTGCCTCCTCTAGAATCTCCATCAATAATCCCGCCGAATACACCTGCGTAGGCGATGGCTTCCAAACGACCGTATTCCCCATCAAGGCAGGTGCCGCCGGCAAATTACCCGCGATTGCCGTGAAGTTGAACGGAGTCAAGGCATAAACGAAGCCCTCTAAAGGACGGTATTCCAAGCGATTCCAAACGCCAGGCGACGAAATCGGTTGTTCACTGTATATCTGTTGTGCATAATGCACGTTAAAACGTAAAAAGTCGATCCACTCACAAGCCGCATCAATTTCCGCCTGGTAGGCATTCTTCGATTGACCTAGCATCGTGCGCGCATTTAATTGCATTCGGTATTTCGTCGCTGAAAGATCTGCCGCTTTCAAAAAAATCGCCGCGCGATCCTCCCAAGGCATCGATGCCCAGGCGGATCTAGCTGCCAGAGCCGCGTCAATCGCTTGCGCCACTTCCGCTTTTCCTCCTTCATAATAGTGACCTAACACGTGTTGGTGATCGTGCGGGCAAGTCATGGCGACTTTTTTGGCACCCTTCACAGAACGACCTGCGATGCGCATCTGCACGTCAATTTGCTGAGACCGCAAATCCGAAAGGGCTTGCTTTAATTTCGATCTCTCCGCTGAATTTGCGCCATATTGCAAAATAGGCTCATTAATAGGGGCAGGCACTTGAAAAACTCCTGAGGACATATTGTTTCGTTGATGTGTAATAAATAGGCTGCTAAATTACGGGTTTTCTACTTATTATCAAGGCGCATGCAATGAAGCATCAAAGCTCAGGTAAGGTTTCAAACGCCTCCACGCCACCTGATCCAACAACTGAATTTGCAGCAGGGTTTCGAAATCCTTCAACGGACCATGTTGTTTTCGATAGGCCAAAACCACCTTAGACTGCCCATAAGGCAAATACGGATGCCTAAAATCCTTCCATTCCACCTGATTAATCTTCAGAAACCGATACACCCCCGCCCCTACCTTTAGTATAGCCTTATTTTCTTTTACCCAAATCGAGTCCAAACCATATACCTCCTTCAATTGGTCCACCTGGTAAAACCCTCCCAACTTATCTCTATAGGTAATGATCCTTTTCGCAAATCCCGGCCCGATTCCATTCAGCGCTACCCAGGCTGCCGAATCTGCGGTATTGATATCGATGGCTTGCTGCTTTTTAGGAAGCTTTCTCGAAACTGTTTTATAGGCTGCCCAGGCATTTTTATGTTTTTCGAATTTCCGAGGCATATAGACTTTGGGCTTAATCTCCTTATAATTCGCCTTCCAAAGCACCGGATTAAATTCCAGCCTTTCTTGCTCCATCTTATAGTTTTCATTTCCTATATAATAGAGTACATAAATACCCATCATAAGGAAGAGTACAACAATCCCTTTAATTTCCTCGTGGGTGTAGGCGAGGATGAAGCGGAGGTAATACATTAGTTTTGTTTTCATTAGTGGCACATTGTAAATGGTAAGTGGTGAATGGTAAATGATGAATGAGGTGCGGCAAATAAATGGTGAATGAGGTGCGGATTTTTTTGAAGAATGAAAACAAAACCTAAATTATTTACCATTCACCACTTACCATTTACCATTACTTACGTTTACCATTCACCATTTACCATTGTTTAGGCAATCTCCAATAAAAATCTTACAACCCCCTTGTTTCTCAGAAAATTATCAGTACCTTTGCAGGCTATTTTAGGGTACAAGCCTTCGGGCCTATCCAAAAAGAAATGATTTCTGAAACACAATTCCTTTATCGTAGGGGAAGCGCAAAGGGGAATCATTTTTTCATCTACGAGGCATTTCAGCTTTAAATTGTGCCCATAGGGCCATTTTTCATTTAATTTAAAACGTATAAAGCCTTGAGTAACATCACTGCCACCGGAAGACACAGCTTTGCAAAAACGCAGTCTGTGATCGATTATCCAGATTTTCTGGATATCCAAATCCAATCCTTTCAGGATTTTTTCCAGCTAGAGACAGCTGCTGAGAATCGTACTGACGAAGGTTTATTTAAAGTGTTTGCTGAGAATTTTCCAATCGCGGATTCGCGGGAAAATTTCGTTTTGTCGTTCGTTGACTACTCTGTAGATCCACCGAAATATTCGGTAGATGAGTGTATCGACCGCGGTTTAACGTATTCAGTACCTTTAAAAGCGAAATTACGTTTGATCTGTAACGATACAGATAACGAGGATTTTCAAACCATCGAACAAGAAGTATTCTTAGGAAACATTCCGTACATGACAGAACGTGGATCATTCGTGATCAACGGCGCTGAGCGTGTCATCGTTTCCCAGTTGCACCGTTCGCCAGGTGTATTCTTCGCGCAATCGAAGCATACAAATGGAACTAAATTGTATTCGGCTCGTATCATTCCATTCAAGGGTTCTTGGATTGAATTTGCAACGGACGTTAACAATGTGATGTACGCGTACATCGACCGTAAAAAGAAATTCCCAGTAACGGTATTGCTTCGTGCGATTGGTTACGGAAATGACAAGGACATCCTTGATTTATTTGGCTTAGCTGAAGAAATGAAGGTGGACAAGAAAAACTTGAAAACTACGGTAGGACGTCGCTTAGCTGCGAGGGTTTTGAAAACGTGGCAAGAAGACTTCGTAGATGAAGATACAGGTGAGGTAGTTTCTATCGACCGTAACGAAATCTTGATCGAGCGTGATACTGTTATTACAGAGAACGAGATCGAGACGATTTTGGAATCAGGATCAAGCACAATCATCTTGCACAAAGACGATGTGAACGTATCTGATTACAACATCATCTACAATACCTTACAAAAAGATACTTCGAACTCGGAGAAAGAGGCGGTAGAAGTTATCTACAAGCAATTACGTAACACGGATGCTCCAGATGAGCAAACAGCACGTGATATCATCCAAAACTTGTTCTTCTCAGACAAGCGTTATGATTTAGGCGAAGTAGGTCGTTACCGTATTAATAAAAAATTAGGCCATGATATCCCAATGGATATTAAGGTATTAACAAAAGAAGATATCATCTCTATCGTGAAGTATTTGATCGGCTTGATCAACTCTCGCGCGGTTGTCGATGATATTGACCACTTGTCTAACCGTCGTGTACGTACCGTGGGTGAGCAGTTATATGCTCAATTCGGTGTAGGTCTTGCACGTATGGCTCGTACGATCAAAGAACGTATGAACGTTCGTGATAACGAGGACTTTAAGCCAGTAGACTTGATTAATGCACGTACGTTATCGTCTGTGATTAACTCGTTCTTTGGCACAAATCAGCTATCTCAATTTATGGATCAAACGAATCCATTGGCTGAGATCACGCACAAGCGTCGTATGTCTGCCCTAGGGCCAGGCGGTCTTTCTCGTGAAAGAGCTGGTTTCGAGGTTCGTGACGTTCACTATACGCACTACGGTCGTCTTTGTACGATTGAAACGCCAGAGGGACCTAACATCGGTTTGATTTCTTCTCTTTGCGTTCACGCGAAAGTAAACGGAATGGGCTTCATCGAAACTCCTTACCGTCTCATCGAATCAGGAAAAGTAGATACCTCTACGACTGTTTCGTATTTAACGGCTGAAGAAGAAGATGGCATGAACATCGTGCAAGCGAATGCGCAGATTGACAAAACGGGTAAATTCTTGTCTGACCGTGTGAAAGCACGTTTCGAGGGTGACTTCCCATTAGTGAATCCTGCTGATGCACAATACATGGACGTAGCGCCTAACCAAATTGTTTCGGTGGCGGCTTCTATGATTCCATTCTTAGAACATGATGATGCGAACCGTGCCTTGATGGGATCGAACATGCAGCGCCAAGCGGTGCCATTGTTACGTCCAGAAGCACCTATCGTAGGTACAGGTTTAGAACACCGCGTGGCGATTGACTCTCGTAC
>JBJTMW010000143.1:0-6332 GCA_046070715.1 Aquirufa sp.
TTCTTTGTTCCACTATTTTTTCTACTGCTGTATTCGCAGGATGTTCTAGAAAAATCCCCTGCTTTTATACGCTTCCATAATCTTCGACTGTAGAAAAATAGACTATTTTTTTTGATCAATTCGTCTAATTTATACCAGTCTATCTTATGAAAAAATTCTTTTTGTTGATCTTAGTGATCAGCCCTTTTTTGCCTGCGATGGCGCAAGCAGATAATGAAGCGTTAAAATTTAAATTGAACGAAAGTGGCTCTCATTATTTTCAGGCCACTTTATTAAACCAGGTTTGGTTACGTTCTACGGAAAATAATCCGGGGACGACTGTGGAGGGAAATTTGGAATCGCAGTCGACGGACATTGGATTGCGGAGAACGCGGATGCAGTTGTTTGGTCAGATTACGGACCGGACGTTCATTTATTTTCAGTTTGGCCAAAATAATTTTAACGCCCAATACAACTCCACGTCGAACCGCAAAATCGCGCCCTTCTTCCACGATGCGTTAGGGGAATACCGAATCTCGGATAAAAACCAGTTGAAAGTGGGGGGTGGTTTGAGCATTATTTCGGGCTTGTCTCGTTTTTCTCAACCGAGTATTGGGACGATTACGACGATGGATGTGCCGGTTTTTGCGCAAACGACAGTGGATCAAATTGATCAATTTTCGCGCAAATTAAGCGTCTATGCTAGGGGCCAAATAGGGCACTGGGATTATCGTTATATTCTTAGCGACCCTTTCCCTATCACGTCGAACGGCCAAACGCCACCAGCGCTCGCGCCGGTTTCTAATTTTGCGTTGAAGGGCCATAATTTACAACACCAAGCCTACTTGATTTACCAATTTTTTGACCAAGAATCGCACACCACTCCTTACATGACGGGGTCGTATTTAGGCACTAAAAAAATTGTCAATATCGCTGGGGGCTTTATTTACCAGAAGAATGCGATGTGGAATAAAGCCGCTGCCGCGACCGATACGACTTACCAAAATATGGCGCATTGGGCGATTGAAAGCTTCGTGGACATTCCGCTGAACAAGGAAAAACACAGTGCGCTGAATGCGTACATTGGTTATTTCAATACGAATTATGGAACGAATTATTTGCGCTATAACGGTGTAATGAATCCGGCGAATGGAACCGCTGCAACAGCAGCGAACTCGATCAGCGGACAGGGTCCGGTGTATGGAAATAGTTATCCGATGTTTGGTACAGGATCAGTCGTTTATACGCAAATTGGGTATTTATTACCATCTAAAAATGCGAGTATGTCGAATCGCTGGATGCCGTATGCGTCTGCGACTTTGGCAAACTACGACCGGCTGAATGGTTTCTCGAATAACACGTTTAACGCGGGGATCAATTACTATATTCAAGGTAATAAGTCGAAGTTAAGTCTAGACTTCCAAAACCGCCCGAGCTTCCTAGTGAACCAAGGCGAGCTCGTGAAAGGCCAACGCTTGAATTCCGTGACGCTTCAATTTCAATTGTTTATTTAATCAAGAAGGGTGCTGAAAAAAGTAATTCGGCACCCTTTTTTGAGAAAAAATGAATAAATTGGTTCAACTATTAGCATTTATACTCCTTCTAACTTGGTTATGAAAAATGCGCCTACGCTTTTATTGATCGAAGACGATCGCAGCATTAGTCAGAATCTATCTGATTTTCTATCTCAGGAAGGATTTCAAATTCAAGTTGTGTATACGGGGAATGACGCACTTTCAGTGTTAGCAAGTGGCAGGTTTGATTTGCTTATTTTAGATGTGAATTTGCCAGATTTGGATGGATTTCAAATTTGTCAAGCATTTAGAAAATACAATTCCGAAACTCCCATTTTAATGTTGACGGCCTATGATGAGCTGGAAGATAAAATGAAGGGATTTGAGATGGGAGCAGATGATTATTTGACCAAGCCTTTCTTTATGGTAGAGGTGCTAGCGCGGATAAAATCTCTGTTGAAAAGGGCGAATAAACAGCCGGGACAGACCTCGTTGATTTGGGTGGAAGATTTATCGATTGACGTCTCTACTAATGCCGTTTCCCGCGCTAAACAAGAAATTAATTTAACCCCAAGGGAGTTCAATTTACTGCTGATGCTGGTTAAAGCGAAAGGGAAAATTGTGACGAAGAAAGAGTTAAATAAGCAGATTTGGGGAGGTTCATTGGATGAACACAACAATACCATTGAGGTCTATATTAATTTTTTGCGGAAGAAAATTGATAAGCCTTTTTCTACTCAATTAATTAAAACCAAAATTGGTTTTGGTTATTACCTCGATGTCTTATGAACATACGTCAACGCATTCTTGTCTATTTTTCGGCCTTGTCCATCTCGGTGATTGGCTTCGCTTTTTTATTAATTTTCACGGTTTTTTCGAATTACCGAAGAGAGGAATACCAGCAACGAATTAAGGACCACACCCTTTCCACCATCACCGAATTATCAGAGGCAAAACAGCTAAATCAAAATGTGCTGCAGTCGATGAATGCCCTCAATATTAACAAATTATACCACGAAAAAACGCTTCTTTTTAATGGGAATAAGCAGGTCATTTATTCAAGTTTAAATGACACGAAGATTTCCTTTTCGGCGGATTTATTACATAATCTGAGTCCAGAGAAGCCTGTATTAGAGAGCAGGGAGGGTGACACGGATGTGGTGGGGGTTTATTTCGTCTTTAATAAAGAGGTGTATTATGGCATCACGAAGGCTTATGATGTGTTTGGATATTCAAAATTGGAGTTTTTAAAATATACCTTATTGGTTTTATTTGGACTGATTTCTGCGCTTATTTTAATTAGTTCATTCGCCCTAGCGAATCAAATTTCCAAGCCGATCATTTCGATGGCGGCAGCTTTGAAAATCATTAATATGGAGACGGCAAATCATTTGTTGCCTATTCCTGAAACGAAGGATGAAATTTATTTATTGACGAGTCGTTTCAACGAATTGATGAAGCGATTACAAGATTCTTTTTCTTTCCAAAAGCACGCCGTGCACCACATTTCGCACGAATTAAAAACCCCCATTTCTATTCTCGTTTCTAATCTGGAACGCTTAGAAAAGGAGTCGGATCCAGCAAAAATCAAAACAGGAGTCACCGAGCAAAAAGAAGATACGAAACTGTTAGGCGATATGATTAACGCCTTGCTGGAGATCGCGAAAGTAGAGACCCATTCGAACCTAACTTTCCAAGAAATTCGGATGGATGAGTTAGTTTTTGACTGGGTTTCTGAGTTGAAAAAAATCCACCCTAAATTCAAGTTTGATGTGCAGTTTGATGAGAAAATTGAGTCCGTTCAGGGTCTTTCTGTGCAAGGAAATTTGCGGCTGTTAAAAATGGTTATTCAGAATTTATTGCTGAATTGTGTGAACTATGCGTCTGATCACCGGGCCCAAATTTACTTCAGAAATCAACGAGGTAAATTGCTTATTCAAATCTCAAACAAAGGCAAAAACATCTCGATTGAAGAGGTCCCCTTCTTATTTCAACACTTTTTTAGAGGCGAAAATAGCCAGGGGCGACGAGGTTTTGGGTTAGGATTAGTCCTGGTGAATAAAATTATTCAATTACACGGAGGGGAAATTCAATATGAATCTCCCTCTAACGCCTTGAATAAATTCACCCTGTTTTTCCCTCTTGGTAAATAAATAAAGCACTTTAAGGTCTTTTTAAGTTCGATTTAGTCAACTTCGCACGTTGTATCCAAAATACTATGCGCATTAAACTATCGATCTTATTCTGTTTCACTTTGTTTTCTGGTTTTTCACAAGGGGATACGCTTTCACTGACCATTGGTCAAGCTGACAAAATGTTCTTAGTGGCTAATTTTCAATTAATGGCTTCTTCCATGAATATTGAAGCCCAAAAAGCTCAGGAAATCCAAGCCAAACTCTATCCCAATCCGGTTTTAACGGCAGATTTCAATGCCATCGACCCAGAGAATAACCAAGCCTTTCACGTGGGTTCTGGAGGACAACAAAGTGTTCAATTAGAGCAATTGATTCTTTTAGGGGGCAAGCGTAAATCTCAGGTGGATTTAGCTAAAACCTCCACCCAAATGGCAGAGTTAGCCCTACAGGATCTGTTACGCCAATTGAAATTTCAATTGCATACAGGGCTGTTTCTGTTAAGTCAAAAGCAGTTATTGATTAGCAAATACGATAAACAATTGAGTCTGTTGGACGAGATTGTTTCGGCCTACGAAAAGCAGGTGCCTAAGGGGAATATTCCGTTGAAAGACCTCGTTCGTTTGAAAGGAGTTTACTTGAATCTAAGTAATGAACGTGCGGCGATTTATGGGGATTATTTTGACCAAATGACGAAAGTTCAAACGCTCCTGCAAACGAAGAAAATTGTTTCTCCCATTGTAACTGACGCAGAGATTCGGGCCTTTGTGTTACCAGTAAAGGTGGAAGACCTATACCAAGAAGCGATAGCAAATCGCCCGGACTTATTAATGAGCCAAAAAGATGTAATTTTTGCTCAACAGTATTTCAGTTTGCAACAAAAGCTGGCGAAACCGGATATCACCTTGTTTGCTTCTTATGATCAGCGAGGAGGAGCTTTTCAACGCCAAGTGAATATTGGGTTTGCGGTTCCCTTGATGTTTTGGAATAAAAACCAGGGTAATATTAAGACAGCTCAGGCGCAAATTCAATCGAAAAATTTTGAGTATGAAGGCTTGAAAAGTCAAGTGTTAGCGGAAGTGAACGGAACGTATTTGCAATACCAACAAACGGTCAAGGAATACATGAAGAATTCAAAATTGTATAATGATGACTTTGAAATAACATTAAAAGGGATGTCCGATAATTTCCAAAAAGGGAATGTCAGTGTCCTTGAATTCGTCGATTTCTTCGAGTCCTATAACAATGCCTTATCCGAAATGGCGCGAACGAAAATTCAGCTAGCTACTTCCATCGAACAAATCAAATTAAGCACAGGGAAAGAACAATTTTAAATATGAAAAATAATACCATAGTCCTATTAGCCGCGCTTTTTTTAGCAAGCGCTTGTACGAAAGAAAAAAAGGAAACAGAACAGGCTTCGGCTTTTCGGTTAAGTGATACGATGCTGGCAAAATGCGAATTTTATACAGCGGATGTGAAAGAAGTGAAGAATGAATTAAGGCTTTTTGGCAAGATTCAAGCAGATAATAATAAGCAGGCTCATGTTTATTCGATCGTGGGGGGTAATGTCATTAAAATCAACGTGGAGCTAGGTGATTATGTTCAAAAAGGCCAAGTACTTGCCGTCGTTCGAAGCGGGGAAGTAGCGGCTTACGAGCGGGATCGTTTGGACGCTTACGGTGACGTGGCAGTGGCAGAAAAAAATCTGCAAGTGGCGAAAGATTTATTCAAAGGGAAATTGTCTTCTGAGAAAGACGTGATCGCTGCGCAGCGAGAATTGGAAAGACAGCAAGCAGAACTGGCTCGCATTAACGAGGTATTCAGCATCTATAACTTGAAGAAAGGCTCCTTGTACAATATTACAGCTTCTATGAGCGGATTTATTGTCCAAAAAGACATCAATATCAATGAGCAAATTAGAGCGGATAAATCCGATGTATTGTTCTCGATTGCAGAGATTAATGAGGTTTGGGCCATGTCAAATGTGAACGAAAGTGATATCCCGCGTGTGAAGGAAGGGTTTGATGCCTCCGTTTCCACTTTAAGTTATCCAGACGAAATCTACAAAGGCAAGATCGACAAAATCTTCACGGAAATTGACCCAGATACGAAAGCAATGAAAGTGCGTGTTCGTATCCCTAACGCGAATTACAAATTAAAACCGGAGATGAATGCGACGGTGAATGTAGCTTATTCGGAACACGAACAAATGATCGCGGTTCCGTCATCATCGGTCATTTTTGATAAGAGCAAAAACTGGGTGATGATTTTCAAAGACCGGGCGAATATCGAAACCCGTTTAGTGGAAGTTTACCGCCAATTAGGAGATGTGACCTATATCAGCTCAGGCCTTTCGAAAGGCGATAAAGTGATCTCTAAAAATGGGATGTTAATTTACGATGCGCTCAATGACTAAGTGGTTTGCCTTTCTTTTAGTGCCTTTTGTGGGATATAGTCAAACGGATTCGACATCGTCAAAATACAGCCTTCATTTTCAGCAAACGGCGATTTACCAGTACCATGACGCCTTTAATGCGCGGTATTCGGGAGATAATAGTTTGCAAAATGTGGAAGAGGGGGCGATGTCGCTGACGTCGACGATGTTCTTTGATATGCCTCTTTGGAAAGGCGCTAATTTTACTTTTAATCCGGAGTTATCTGGTGGAAAAGGTTTGTCGCAGGCTAAAGGTCTAGGCGGATTTAC